>JANXUW010000374.1 GCA_025351985.1 Pseudolysobacter sp. | reverse complement strand
AGCCTTCGCTGGAATGACGAGCAAAAACTTGTTTTGACGCTTTCTAATTCCCGCCGCCGCCACTGTTATTGCCAACTGCGACCGGCTTGCTCAACACCAATTCGCTGCCGATCACGCCCGGCAGGTTTTCCAGCGCGCGCTTGAGTTCCGGACTCGCGCGCACGCGCCACTCCGCGCCGAGTTCGATTTCGGCGCGACCACTGCCATTCGCATAACTCAGGCGCAACGGCGTGTTGCCGCCGCGATGGGCGCCAAGGGTGTGTTCGAGTTGCGCGACGAAACTCGCGTCGATGCCGTTGAGCTTGATTCGCATCACGCGTGCGAAACGTTCGCAGGCTTGATTGAGGCTGTGCACGGTTCGTGCGCGCAACTGATAACCGCCGTTGAAATCGTCGATCGACAATCCGCCTTCGATCACGAGAATCGTATCGCGCGTGAGCAGCGGGCCGAACTCGACAAACGCCTCGCGATAAAACGACACCTCGATGCGCCCGCTCCAGTCTTCGAGCTGGACAAAACCCATCGCGTCACCGCGCTTGCGCACCGCAATCACCTGGCCGGCGACGATGAACGGCTGGTCGGAAAAACGGCCGCGCCGTTCGCTCGGCTGTACCGGTTTGTAATGCTGCGCGATTTCGCCGAGTGGACAGGTACTGAGTTGCACCAGCGCATCGCGCCACGCGTCGGTCGGATGGCCGGACAGATAATGGCCAAGCGTTTCGCGCTCGCCGATAAGTTTTTGCTCGATCGGCCATTCTTCGACCGTCGGCAAATCGATGTGCGGCGCCGCCACCGCGCTCGACGATCCGAACATGTCGTTCTGGCCCGCCGCGGTATTGCGCGCGGCTTGTTCGGCGGTCTTGATTGCCTCGGGCAGCTGCGCCATCAACGTCGCGCGATTACGCGCGAGTGCATCCATGCTGCCAGACAAAACCAGCGCTTCGAGCACACGTTTGTTGAGTTTGTGCAAATCCATGCGCTGGCAAAAATCGGTGATGCTCAGATACGCGCCGCTGCTGCGCGCGTGCACGATCGCATCGCACACGCCGTGGCCGACGCCCTTGATCGCGCCGAGGCCGTAACACACGCTGCCATCGCTAAGCGCCTCGAACATGTAGCCCGAGGTATTCACGTCGGGCGGCGCCACGCGCAAACCGAGCGCGCGCGCCTCGTCGAGAAAGGTCACGACCTTGTCGGTATTGTCCATGTCCGCCGATAACACCGCGGCCATGAATTCGGCCGGATAATGCGCTTTCAACCACGCTGTTTGATACGCGATCAGCGCATACGCGGCGGCGTGCGATTTATTGAAACCGTAGCCGGCGAATTTTTCCATGAGGTCGAAAATCGCATCGGCCTGCTTGTTGCTCAGACCGTTTTTCGCCGCACCCTCGGCGAAGATGGCGCGATGGTTCGCCATCTCCTGCACATTCTTCTTGCCCATCGCACGACGCAACAAATCGGCGCCGCCGAGCGTGTAACCGCCGATGATCTGCGCCATCTGCATGACCTGTTCCTGATAGACCATGATGCCGTAGGTCTCGCTCAGGATCGGCTCGACGCGTGCGTCGGGATACGTCACCGCCTCGCGTCCGTGTTTGCGTGCGCAGAAGCTCGGGATAAGGTCCATCGGACCGGGTCGGAACAATGACACCAGCGCGATCAGGTCCTCAAATCGATCGGGTTTTGCGTCCTTCAACAACGCCTGCATACCGCGACTTTCGAACTGGAACACGGCCACGCTTTGCGCTTTTTTCAGCAGCGCAAACACGGCCGGATCGTCGAGCGGCAACTGCGTGATATCGAGCGGTATTTGCCCGGTTTTGGCGAGACGCAGATTGATCGCTTTCACCGCCCAGTCGATGATCGTCAGCGTACGCAAACCGAGAAAGTCGAACTTGACCAGGCCGACTGCTTCGACGTCGTCCTTGTCGAATTGCGTGACCACGCCGCCGCCGCCAGCTTCGCAATACAGCGGCGCAAAATCGGTCAGCGGCGTCGGTGCGATTACCACACCGCCGGCGTGCTTGCCGGCGTTGCGCGTGAGGTCTTCGAGCTTGAGTGCGAGGTCGAGCAGATCCTTGATCTCCTCTTCCTCGACATAACGCGTGCGCAGCTCCTGCGATTCTTTGAGCGCGCCTTCGAGGCTGATGCCGAGCGTGTTCGGAATGAGCTTGGCGATACCGTCGACATGGCCGTAGCCCATGCCGAGCACGCGGCCGCAATCGCGGATCACCGCCTTCGCTGCCATCGTGCCGTAGGTGATGATCTGGCTGACGCGCTCGCGGCCGTATTTCTGCGCGACGTAGTCGATCACTTCGTCGCGCCGGTCCATGCAGAAGTCGACGTCGAAGTCGGGCATCGACACACGATCGGGATTGAGGAATCGCTCGAACAGCAAACCGTAACGCAGCGGATCGAGATCGGTGATGCCGAGCGCATAGGCGACCAGCGAGCCTGCGCCGGAGCCGCGTCCCGGCCCGACCGGAATGCCGTGTTGCTTGGCCCAGTTGATGAAGTCGGCGACGATCAGGAAGTAACCCGGAAAACCCATCTTGACGATGACGTCGAGTTCGGTTTTCAGCCGCTGCGCGTAATCGGCATGCGCGAAATTGGCGTCGATGCCGTAGCGTTCGATGCGTCCGGCCAGACCTTCGCGCGACAGACGGCGCAGGAAGGCGGGTTCGTCTTCAGCCGGCGGGGTCGGGAACGCCGGCAGGTAATACGTGCCGAACGAAAAATCCAGATTGCAGCGTTTTGCAATTTGTATACTATTTTCCAGCGCCTCGGGCAGGTCGGCGAACAGCACCGACATTTCTTCCGGCGATTTCAGGTATTGCTCGGCGGTGTAGTCGCGCGGACGTTTCGGATCGTTGATCACACGACCTTGCTGGATGCAGACGCGCGCTTCGTGTGCCTCGAAATCGTCGCGCGTGAGAAAACGCACGTCGTTGCTCGCGACCACCGCGATGTCGCGCGTATTGGCGAGCTGCAACGCGGCCTGCAGGAAGTGTTCCTCGTCGGCGTGGCCGGTGCGCGTGAGTTCGAGATACAGCCGGTCGTCGAAGCGCTGCAGCCAGTGCTGCGCGCAGTTGGCGATGGCGTCGCGCTTGTCGGCCAGCAGCAGTCGGCCGAGATCGCTATCACGACCGAGCAGGGCGATCAAGCCGCCACAGGCGTGGTCGAACCACTCCGGCTGCAGCATCGCAAAATCGCCGCGCTGGCCTTCGACCCAGCCGCGCGAAATCAGCCGCGACAGGTTCAGATAACCTTCGCGGTTCTGGCACAACAAGGTGATGCGGGTCGGGCGTGCCGCATCGCTCGCATCGGCGATCCACAAATCCGCGCCGATGATCGGCTTGATGCCGGCGTACTGCGCAGCCTTGAAAAACTTCACCAGCGCGAATTGATTGCTTTGATCGGTCAGCGCCAGCGCCGGCATGCCGAGTGCGACTGCCTGATCGATCAGATTTGCGCGCGGCGTTGCGCCCGGCTCGGCTTTCTCCGGCAGGCGAATGGTCGAATCGATCAGCGAATAATCGCTGTGGATATGCAGATGGACGAAACTCGGTGACATGATCGGCGGCGCTAGCTGGTCAGCAAGGGTAGCGGTCGCTTTCGCGGGCGGCAAGCACGCTGTTTATCGCTGTGGAAATTCGCCCGCCTGAACGCCTGAATGCACGTGCGGTTCAACGCCCGATCACATGCAGGCGGTTGAACAGATGGCTTTGGTAGGATTCGAGCAAATCCTTGTCCTGGCAGTCGAGGTAGCGCCCGCCGCAGCGTTCGCGCATGAGCGCATTCGCCTGGAAAAACGCGCCCTCGGGCAGGCCAGCGACATCGATGATCAATCCCGCGAGAAAACCCAGGTCGAGGCTGGCATAGGAAAAATGTGGCGAGTCTGCGGTGCTGCCGTCGATCTTGTAATACGTCACTGTGTACGGATCGCCGAGCGCCAGAGCGGCAGCGGTGCGTTGAATCTTCAGCATCAAGCCATCGAAAGAAGGTTGATGGTCGCCGAAATGTACCAGCATGGCAGGACGCGATCCGCTGAACAGGGTCTTCTGCATTGCAGCCAGCGCCTCGTCCGAGCCGTGCAGGCGTGCGAGATAATTGCTCATGTTGCGATTGCGCGTTTCATCAAGCGATGCGAACAACGCGTGATCGAACGGCTGCGCGAGTTTCTCCAGCGCATCATTGTGCGGACCGTGCTGGCGCATGGTCAGGATCATGAAAAACAGCGGCTGGTCACTTTTCGCGCGTTCGTCGCGATAGATTTTTTCAAACTCGCGCTCGATATCCAGATCGGTGCTGGTCCAAGCAAAGTGGAAAACATTATTGTCGTAGAATTCGTCGAATCCATAAGCGCTGTAAGCATGTCGCGCGTTGACGAAATTACCGTCCAGCGGATAGATCGCGATGCTGCGATAGCCTTGGGTCTTGAGCAGGCGCGGCAGGCTGAAACTCACGCGCGGCGCAAGATTGTACGGCGCATAAATACCGCCAGGGCCGAACATCGGCGTTGGCAGGCCGGTGAGTAACGCGAATTCGCTGGTCCATGTGCCGCCGCCCCAGGCATGCACACGCAGCGCACCGTGTGCGTTGGTTTGCGCATCATCGCGAAACATCTGCGCATCGCATTGCGGGATCGTGCAGATGCTCAGTGTGCGGATCGAACGTGCTTTCTTCGAGCACAACGACAATATCCGGCGCCGGTTTTTTCGCAGCGACTACCGGATCGACCGGCGCCCACTCGTAGCGGTCAGCCGCTGCCGGATCGGGCTGCGGCACGGTCACGCGCATGTGGTGTATCGATAGCAGGAAACTGGTGGTCGGACTTGCCGCTACCATCAGGTTCCACGGGTCGTCGACCATCAAAATTTTGAAGGGGCCACCCGGTGCGAACACGGCGAGCAAGCCGCCGACGGCCAGCAGCAATGCAAGAACCTGCGTCGAGCAACGCTTGCGCCATGTCGAGTCCGAACCGAGCGGTCGTTCGAGACACCATGTCGCGGTCAGCAAAACCAGCGCGACGAATGTACTCCACAAGACGCCGTGCCAGATTTCGGGATACTGCGCGACAACCGAGAGCGTTTCGCGATTGCTGAAATATTGCAGGTCCGGGACGAACAATGGCGTGCCGAGGTATTGCAGCTTGGCTGCACTGATCGCTAGCAGCGCGAACAGCAGCGCGGCGCTCAGCAACAGCGAAAAACCGATCCGACGCGTGATGGCGACAAACGTCGCGGCAAGCAATACTGCAACGCTTCCGCAAAACCAGGCTTCGCTCGGCAACTTTTCGCCGAGGCTGCATGACCAGATGGCAAAGAAAAAAACCGCGCTGCTGAGAACGATGAGGCTGCCTTGCAGGCGACCAACTGATTTTCCCCGTGACATTCGGTTACGTCCTTTTACGGCAGATTCTTTACACATATTTCTGCAATATTACAGGCGGTGTCGGACGCTGACTATCTGGTCGGGTTGACTGACGTGTTAGCAGCGCTCCAGCGCGCGCCGTACCGGGGCGAAACTGCGGCGATGTTCCGGGCATGGGCCGAGCCGTTGCAACGCGGCGAAATGTTCGGGCACGGGATAACCCTTGTGTTTGGCGAATCCGTAATCGGGATACAAGACATCCATCGCGACCATCAAGCGATCGCGCGCGACCTTGGCCAGAATCGATGCGGCGCTGATCGCTGGTTCGAGTGCATCGCCGCCGACGATGGCGCGGGCGGGAATGGTCAGGTCGCGTGGAATCTGGTTGCCATCGAGCAAGGCAAGCGTCGGCAGATGCGACATCGCAAGGAGCGCTCGTGTCATGCCGCGCAGGCTTGCCTGCAGGATGTTGTACTCGTCGATTTCCGCAGCACTCACGACGATGACGCTGTAGCAGACCGCGTGACTGCGGATCAGTACATCGAGTTGATCGCGGCGTTTGGCGCTGAGTTTTTTCGAATCGGCGAGGCCATCGATCGGCCGTTGCGGATCAAGGATGACGGCGGCGACCACGACCGGTCCCACCAGCGGTCCGCGTCCGGCTTCATCGACACCGGCGATCCACTGAATCGTTTCGCTCAGTACCGTATTTTGCATTCTGGCGACGAGTTCAGTCATGCAGGGCTTGCAACGTGTGGAAGATGAAATCGGTGTAGGAATCGAGTACACGTTTATCCGCGCAATCGAGATAGAAACCTTTGCAGCGCTCGCGCAAGCGCGTGTTCGCCTCGAAGAATTCGTCCTTCGGCACGCCCGCGACATCGAGCACGAGACCGGCCAGAAAACTCAGGTCGAGTACCGGATAATTGTATTTTTCCTTCGGCGCGAAGTTCGACTTGAGCATGTAGTACGTCACGAACATCGGATCGCTTGCGCCCTTCGGCGCGTTGAGTTTCTTGATCGCGTTGATCGCGCCATCGAACGACGGTTGATGATCGCCGAAGTGCAGCAACACGGTCTGGCGATCGCTGTCGAGCAGGAATTTTTCCTGCTGCGCGAGCGCCGAATCCGAGCTTTCCAGGCGCGACAGATAATTGCCGAGATTCAGATTCAGCCATTTGTCGAGCATCGGAAACAGTGGCGCGTTATACGGCGGCTTGAGAAATTTCAGAGGCGTCATATGCGGGCCATGCTGGCGCAAGGTCAGCATGAAAACGAACAGCGGTTGTTTGCCGGCTTCTTTCTTTTCGCGCGTGTAGATTTGATCGAACACCTGCATCAGATCGGTGTCGCTGCTTTCCCACGCCAAACCATACGTGCTGCCTTCGATGAACTCGTCGAAGCCGTAATAACGATACGCATTGCGCGCGTTGATGAAGTCGCCCGACATCGGGTACACGGCAATCGTCTTGTAGCCGGCGGCCTTCAGCGCGCGCGGCAAGGTGTAGGTGACACGCGGCGCGAGATTGTACGGCGCATACAAGCCGGCGTTGCCGAAACTGGTATGCGACAAACCCGTGAGTGCGGCGAATTCGCTGGTCCACGTACCGCCGCCCCACGTGTGCACGACGAGTGCGCCGCTGGCGCGCGTGCGCGCATCCGGCACGAACATCTTGAACTTGCACAGCGGCATTCCGCAGACCTGCAGCATGCGCGGATCGAACGTGCTTTCTTCGAGGATCGTGACGATGTCGGGGTAGTGCGGTGCGGCGCCGGTTGCATCGGCAGGATGCGTTTCCGCCGCTTTGAGCGGATCGTTCCAGACAATGCTGCGATCGACATTGGCCGGGCTCGGCGGAATGATGATCTTGGTCTGATTGAACGAAATGAAAAAGTTGGTCAGATAACTTTTATCGTTCATCGTCTGCCACATGCCCTTGCCGTAGATATCGGCAAAAGGCCCTTCGGGCGATGCGCATATCAGGATCAACAACAACCCCAGGATGCTGCCGCCGGCGCGGATCAGCGAACGCGTGCTGCGGCTGAAGCGTTGCAGAAAAATCGGTCGATCGATGCGCCAGGCAAGGATCAGCAGTGCGGGAATCAGAATGAAACCGCCAACAAAAAGTGCAAGCAGCGCCGGATACCGCAGCAGCACTTCGACCAGATCGCGGTTGACGAAATACACCAGATCCGGCGCCAGCAACGGCGTCGTCAGATAGGCAAACTTGACTACGCTCGCGATCAGCAGGCCGCCGAAAATCAGGCTCGTGAGCGCCAGCGCGAAACCGATCCGCCGCGTCAGCAGCGTGACGAAAACCAGGCTGCTGAGCAGCCACGCCGATGAGAAATGCCGCTCGGGCGCGGTTGCTTCACGCCACGGTCCGGCCAGCAGCAGCGCCACGAAAGCGAGCAAACCTAGCCAGAACAGGATTTTTGTTTTGCGCGGGAGCAGTTGCGCTTGCGACATCGCTGTCATGCGCCTGAAAAAATTTTGTGCATGTTGCGGTGTGGCGGGCGTTAGGTCAACGTGCGATGCGTCAATCGTTGCCCGGTCGTTATGTACGGTCGCGTGAAAAAGCTCAATGCGTCGCCGGTCTTTGCAGCAATTCGTCGATCGCGGCAGCGGCGGCTTGATCGGCATCGAGCGTGAGTTCGCGATGCAGGCGGGTGAATTCCGTGATCAGCGCATTCGGCGTGTTGCGCACATGCAGGGCCGGCAGAAGCGCATCGGCGAGATTTTGCGCGGTGCACTGATCCTGCATGAGTTCGGGTACCAGCGCACGACCCGCGAGAATATTCGGCAACGCATAATGCTGGGATTTGAGCAGGCCGAGCGTGGTCACGATGCGATAGGTGAGCGCTGCGAGGCGGTAGCCGACCACCATCGGCCGTTTCGCCAGCATCGCTTCGAGCGCGGCCGTACCGGAGGCGAGCAGCACGGCATCGGCAGCGATCATCGCTGCGTGCGCGCGACCATTCAGCAATCGGATCGGCGCAGGAGAGGTTTCCGCGGCGGAAGCGATGGTGTTGCTGCTTTCGGTGCTGTCTTGCGCGAGCAGGCTGGCAAACAATTCGCGGCACGCGGTGTTGGCCATCGGTGCGATCACATGCAACGTCGGCAATTGTTTTTGACACAAGTGCGCGGCGGCGATGAACTCCTTGCCGAGGCGTTGGATTTCACCGAGCCGACTGCCGGGCAAAAGGG
>JANXUW010000352.1 GCA_025351985.1 Pseudolysobacter sp. | reverse complement strand
TAATCTGATATTGCCTTGGCATCACCGGCCTTCGAGGGCGGGATGGACGAGTCGTTGGTCGTGACGGACAACGGCACTCCTTGGCGCGAGCTACAAGATTCACTGAGGGATTTTCATTTCATGCAGTTCAAAGATTATTACGAAGTTCTGGGCGTCAAACCCGACGCAACGGACGCCGCGATAAAGTCTGCGTATCGACGGCTGGCGCGAAAATTCCACCCGGACGTGAGCAAGGTGGAAGGGGCGGAAGAAAAGTTCAAGGGTGCCAACGAAGCCTACGAGGCATTGAAAGATCCGGCCAAGCGCAAGGCTTACGATCAATTGCGCGCACGCGGTTATCGTCCCGGCGAGGAATTCAATCCACCACCGAATTTCAACGATGGCCAGGGTTTTTCCGGTCACGGCGGCGAGAGCGAAGGCTTCAGCGATTTTTTCGAATCGCTGTTCGGCAATGCGGGTGGCGCGCGCGGTCGACGTCCTGCCGGGCCGCGCCGTGGTCAGGACGTTCGCGCGCGAGTGCAGATCGATCTTGTCACCGCGTACCAGGGCGGCAAGCAGCGCCTGACCTTGCGTGATCAAGGCGGCAGCGAGCGTGCGCTTGAAGTAAAAATCCCTGCCGGGATTTTGTCGGGTCAGCAGATTCGCTTGGCGGGGCAGGGCTCGCCGGGTGGACAAGGTGGCCCGGCCGGTGACTTGCTGCTTGAAGTCGAACTTTTGCCGGATTCGCGATTCGAACTTGACGGCCGCAATGTGTTGCTGCAACTGCCAATCACGCCGTGGGAAGCCGCGTTGGGCGCCAGCGTTGCGGCCCCGACGTTGGCCGGTAATGTCGATCTCAAAATTCCAGCCGGCTCGAACAGCGGCAGAAAGTTGCGTTTGAAGGGGCGCGGCTTGCCCGGAACACCCGCAGGCGATCAACTTGTGACCTTGGTGATTCATGCGCCAGTGCCGAGCACGGATGCGCAACGAAAGATCTACGAGGATATGGCGCGCGAATTCGATTTCGATCCGCGTCAGCCAGCGACCTGATTCGACACAAGGTACTTAAACGACAAAACCGATCAGCCGCAGGGCGTGATCGGTTTTGGTATAGCCGACTTGCAAAACGGCAAAACAGTCTGGCGTTATGCCGGCTCAGGCTGCCGTGAGCAAATTGCCAATCGCTTGGGTAAGTTCGGCTTCGTTCACCGGTTTGGTGACATACGCTTTCGCGCCTTGGCGCAAACCCCAGATTCGATCGGTGTTCTGATCCTTGGTGGTGACCAGGATCACCGGAATATGACTGGTAGTTGGATCTTTCGAGAGCGTACGCGTGGCCTGGAATCCGTTGAGATTCGGCATGACGACATCCATCAGGATGAGGTCAGGCGTCTCGCGCTTGGCCGCAGCGACGCCAGCGGAACCATCCACGGCAGTCACGGTTTTGTGGCCCAGTTTTTCGACCAGACGGGTAAGACTCACCAGTTGTGATGGTGAATCATCGACTATTAAAATTTTCGCCATGACATCCCCCGTGTCGAGTGAACAGCGATAGGTTGTTGGTACATATCCACGACAATATCCCATATCCGCCGAGTCATCGATACGCGGCAGCACTACCGCGTATCGCCTTGCTTGTGCCGCTCGCGATGCACGCAGGCAAATCGCTGCATCCACCTGCGCACTGTAGCACTTGCGCCGCAGGAGTTTTACTGAAATTCACGTTTTTACACCAATTCGGCTGAATAGTCGTTTGGCACGAATCGTGGTGATTCTCCTCGCTTGGGTGATCGATCAAGCGGCAACTTTTACCACGGTACGGCCAAACGAGGCGCCATCAAGCATGGTGTCGAATACATCCACCAGGCCGGTCAGGCCGATTTCCCGCGTTGCGATCTTGTCGAGATGCGCGGGTTTCCAGTCGCTGCCGAGGTGTTGCCAGATATCGTCACGGATGCGGCGTGCGGTGCCGCTCGATGCGATGCCGAGCAGACTCACGCCGCGAATGATGAAAGGCATCACGGTGGTGGCGAGTTCTGCGCTGGCCGCGAGACCGCAACTGGCAATGTTACCGTACGGATGAATAGAGCGCGTCAGGCCCGCCAGCATTTCACCACCGACATTGTCGATTGCGCCGCCCCAGCGCGAGGCCTCAAGCGGGCGTTGTCCCCAGTACAAATCTGTGCGCGAAATGCATTGTTTGGCGCCGAGTGCGATCAGGTCATCGAAATGCTCGAGCTTGCCGCTGATCGCGTGCGCCTCGAAACCCGCGCATGTGAGAATGTCGATCGCCAGCATGCCGACACCGCCGGTCGCGCCCGTGACCACGATCGGTCCGAGCTCGGGCGTTTGATCGTTCTGCAGCATGCGATACAACGACAGCGCCGCGGTGAAACCCGCGGTGCCGATGATCATTGCTTCGCGCAAACTCAAGCCGCTCGGCAGCGGGATCACCCAACGTGCATCCAGCCGCGCGTATTCCGCATAACCGCCATCGCGATTTTCCGAAAGCCCGCTGCCGGTGACGAGCACCGCATCGCCTTCCTTGAATTTCGCATCGGTCGAACTGACCACATGCCCGGCCACATCAATGCCACCGACCAGTGGAAACTGACGCAGGATTTTGCCCTTGCCGGTGCCCGCCAGCGCGTCCTTGTAGTTGACCGAGGAGTATGCGGTCTTGATAACCACTTCACCGGGATTCAGATCGTCCAGCGAAATCTGCTCGATGCCGGCACGATGGCTTTTGCCATCGGCGTGGATGCGGAACGCGTTGAAATTATCCGGTACGCTCATCGACTATTTCCTCGGCGGCACATCCGCGCAAGCATCAGTTAATTGGCTTTGTGGATAGCGCGTTTGTCCACTGCAAGCGCTGCTTCGTGTACTGCTTCCGACAAAGTCGGATGCGCATGTACGACACGCGCGAGGTCTTCGGAAGAACCCTTGAACTCCATCGCCACAACGCATTCGGCGACGAGTTCGGAAACGTTCGCACCGACCAGATGCACGCCGAGAATGCGATCGGTTTCCGCGTGCGCGATCATCTTGACCAGGCCAGCGGGTTCGTTCATGGCGACAGCGCGGCCGATCGCGGCGAACGGGAAACTGCCGACCTTGTACGGCACGCCTTCTTCCTTGAGTTGCTTTTCGGTCTTGCCGACCCAGGCGACTTCCGGCTCGGTGTAGATCACCCACGGAATCGTATCCATGTTGATATGTCCGGCCTTGCCGGCGATGAGTTCGGCGACCATCATGCCTTCCTCGAAACCCTTGTGCGCGAGCATCGGGCCGCGCACGCAATCGCCGACGCCCCAGACACCTTCGACACCGCTCCAGCAATGTTCGTCGACCACGACACGACCGCGCTCGTCGAGCTTCACGCCGGTGCCTTCGCCGAGCAAGCCGTCGGTGTACGCGCGGCGACCGACGGCGACCAGCAATTTATCGACCACGAGTTGTTTTTCGCCATCCTTGCCGGCGTAACTCAGGTGGACTTCCTCACCTTTGATTTCGGCCTTCGACAGTTTTGCGCCGAGTTCGATCTTCAGGCCTTGCTTCGCGAATTCACGCGCTGCGGCCTTCGCGATATCGGCATCGGCGGCGCCGAGAAAGTCGGGAAGTGCCTCGATGATCGTGACATCGCTACCGAGGCGTTTCCAGACGCTGCCAAGCTCGAGTCCGATCACACCCGCGCCGATCACGCCGAGGCGTTTCGGCACGGCGGTGAAATCGAGTGCGCCGGCGTTGTCGACGATCAACTTGCCGTCAAATTTCGCGAACGGCAATTCGATCGGCACTGAACCGGTCGCGATCACCACATTCGTCCCGCTCAAGGTTTGTTTGCCGCCGTCGGCGGCGGTGATTTCAACTTGCCGATCTTTCAGCAACTTTCCCTTGCCGGCGAACGGCGTGATCTTGTTCGACTTGAACAACATCGCCACACCGCCGGTGAATTGTTTGACGATCTTGTCCTTGCGCCCGACCATCGTTTTGACGTCGATTTTCGCGTCACTCGTGGTGATGCCATGCACATCGAAATGCTGGGTCAGGTTCCAGAACTGCTTCGATGAATCCAGCAGCGCCTTCGATGGGATGCAACCGACGTTGAGGCAGGTGCCACCGAGCGCGGGCTTGCCGTCCTTGCCGATGAAGTCATCGATACATGCGACTTTCAGGCCGAGCTGTGCCGCGCGAATCGCCGCGTGATAACCGGCCGGACCGGCGCCGATGACGATGAGATCGAATT
>JANXUW010000227.1 GCA_025351985.1 Pseudolysobacter sp. | reverse complement strand
TACCTGCTGCCGTTGCTGTGCGGTTTGTATCTCGGCTCGGGCATGCTCGCGCGGCGTATTCCGGGGCTGTCGCGGCTCGCCGAACGCCTGCGCGAACATCCGATCTTCGGTGTGATCGGATTACCCGCGAGCCTGTTCGCCGATCTCGGCATGCGTCTGCTCGCGGTGCTGACGTTCGGCGCCGGCGCGATGCAGCTCGTATCGGCCGCGTTGCCGTCGGTGCACGAACATATCGAGCTCGTGCGCGCGAATTTGCCGATGGTCGCGGTCGAGGGCTCGGCGTGGTTCAGCATCTTGTCCGGCGTGCTGCTGCTCGGCCTCGCGCGCGGCATCGACGGACGCCTGCGGGTGGCGTATCGAGTCACGCAATGGCTGCTTTTGATCAACTCGGTGCTCGCAATCACGAAAGGCCTGCATTTCGGCGAAGCGCTGTTTCTGCTCGCCGTGGCCGCGCTCCTGCGCACGCGCAAGCGCTCGTTCACGCATCGCGCGATGAGCCTGACCTCGGCCACCACGCTCGGCTGGTACAGCGGCCTGATCCTGTGCGTGCTCGTATTCTTCGCGCTCGGCGTACTTGCGGTGCTCGGCGACGACAGCTTCGACATGTTCTATTTCGGTTTCGGTGAACACAGTTCGCGCATGGCGCGCGGCGCGGCGGCGGCGCTGCTCGGCCACGTGATTTACACGATCTGGCAGGCGTTTGCAGTGAAGCGGCCCAAGCTCGCGCTGCCGACCCAGGCCGAACTCGAGCACGCGCGCGAGATTTATCAAACTTACGGCGGTGGCGAATTCGCGCACCTGAGTTTTGTCGGCGACAAGCATTTGTTTTCGCCGCGCGATCATCATTCGATCGTCGCTTACGGCGCGGTGCGCGATCGCCTGGTCGCGCTCGGTTCGCCGTGCGGGCCGGAAGAAGGCATCACGCGCGCGATCCTCGATTTCCGCAAATACGCCGACAGCCAGGATCGCGTGCCGGTGTTCTACGAGGTGCTGGAACCGGATCTGTTCCGTTACCACGATCTGGGCTTCGACCTGTTCAAACTCGGCGAGCTCGCACTGGTGCGGCTGGAAGAATTCACGCTGGTCGGCAAACGCTGGGAAGACCTGCGTCAGGCGGTGAATCGTTCGACCAAGGAACAGCTCAGTTTCGAGATGCTCGAAGGGCCGTTCGATGCAACGCTGCTGGCCGAGGTCAAGCGTGTTTCCGACGCGTGGCTCAGCGACAAGGGCGCGCGGGAAAAAAGTTTTTCGCTCGGTCATTTCAAGATCGATTATCTGAACTGGAGTCCGCTCGCGCTGGTGCGCCGCGCCGGAGAATTGATCGCGTTCGCCAACGTATCGCGACCGTACGGCCCGAACGGCACGGCCAGCGTCGACCTCATGCGGCATGTCGCCGGTGCGCCGCGCGGCACGATGGATTTTCTGTTCGCACGCGTCATGCAGTGGGCCAAGGATCAGGGCTACGAACAGTTCAGCCTCGGCATGGCGCCGCTCTCGCGCGTCGGCGACAACCCGTATGCACGCATCAACGAGCGTCTCGCCGCGCTCGCTTTCCAGTACGGCAACAAGCTCTACAACTATCAGGGCCTGCGTCGCTACAAGGAAAAATTCGCACCGCAATGGGTCGGCGCATATCTGGCGTATCCGCGCGGCGTGTGGGTGCCGAGCTTACTGATCGACATCGCCGCATTGGTCGATGGCGGTTATCCGCGCTGGCTGCGCCTGAAAAAATTCTGAGCGGTTTTTCGCAACGCGGTTCAGCGCCGAATTATTTCAAGGCGTTGAATATCGCCAGTCCGAGACCGTCGTAATCGCCGTCGTAATGATGGCCACCGGGTAATTCGAGAATGCTCACTCGCGGCTTGCCGGCGAGTTGCGCGCAGAACGAATCCGCGCCTTCTTCCTTGCCACGCACGCAGATCACACGCACTTTGCTTTTGGCGATTTCCGGCGCGAGCGGAATCGAACCGTCGTGGTGCGAGCCGCCGAACCAGTCGCCGACCTTGACCTCGAACACCGCTTCCGGGTCGGGTGAAAT
>JANXUW010000223.1 GCA_025351985.1 Pseudolysobacter sp. | reverse complement strand
CGCTGCTGCTCGATGAACCCTTGAGTGCCCTAGATCCGATCGTGCGTTACGAATTGCAGGACGAACTCGCGGCGATTTTTTCCGACATCGACAAGACCGTCGTGCTGGTCACGCACGATCTCGCCGAGGCGGCATTTCTTGCACCGCGACTGATTTTGCTCGACGCCGGCAAGGTGCAGCAGAGCGGCGATCTCGATGCGTTGCGACGTACGCCGGCAAATGCGTGGGTCGAGCGTTTTGTGCAGGCCCGCCGCGATCTGACGGCGATATCCGCATGAGCTTTTTTCGTCATGTCGCGTTGCTCGTCGTGCTGGTTTTGTCGGGTACTCCGGCGAATGCGAAACCGCTTGTGGTCGGCTCGAAAAACTTCACCGAATCGTTGCTGTTGGCTGAAATCGTGCGGCTGCAGGCGCAGCAGCAACACATCGAAATGCAGCATCGTCGCGCGCTTGGCGGTACGCGCATCCTCTGGCGTGCGCTGGAAAACGGCGACATCGATATCTATGCCGAATACACCGGCACGCTGTTGCGCGAATTGTTGCCCGACCTGCCGCCGGATGCCGATCTCGTCGCGATCGGTGCGGCACTGAAATCGCGCGGACTCGGCATCAGCGCGCCGCTCGGATTCAACGACAGCTACGCGCTCGGCATGACACGGACGACGGCGCAAAAACTCGGCATCGAACGTATTTCCGATCTGCCAAAGCATGTCGAATTGCGCTTCGGCTTGTCGAACGAATTCCTGCAGCGCGGCGATGGCTGGCCGGCATTGCACGATGCGTATGCATTGCCGCAGAAACCGCGCGGCATGGATCACGATCTGGCGTATCGCGCCTTGAAAAGCGATTCGATCGACATTGTGGATTTGTATACCAGCGATGCCGAAATCGCTTATTACGATCTGCGCGTGCTCGACGACGATCGCAATTACTTTCCGCGCTATGACGCCGTACTGGTGTATCGCCTCGATGCACTGCAGCGCGAGCCGGCGCTCGCCGCCGTGTTGCAATCGCTCGGTGCGCGCATCGATCTCGCGGCGATGCAACGTTTGAACGCCGCGGTGAAAATCGCGGCGCGAACCGATACCGATGTCGCTGCAGAATTTCTCGGTGTCAAATCGGATGCAGTCGCGAACTCCAGTCGCGCAATACGCATCGCCGCACGCACGCTGGAGCATCTCGAACTCGTCGCGATATCGCTCGGCCTGGCCCTGTTGCTCGGCCTGCCGCTCGGTATTTTCGCCGCGCGCAGACCACGCGTCGCACGCACAATTCTTTCGCTCGCCGGCATCCTGCAAACCGTGCCGTCGCTGGCGATGTTCGTATTCATGATTCCACTGTTCGGCATCGGCGCATCCACCGCGATCGTCGCGCTGTTTCTCTACAGCCTGCTGCCGATCGTGCGCAATACTTACGCAGGTTTGACTGGAATTGCGCCCGAGCTGCGCGAGTCCGCCGCGGCGCTCGGCTTGCCGTATTCGACACGCTTGTGGCGGATCGAATTGCCGCTTGCCGCGCGCACGATATTGGCCGGAATAAAAATTGCCGCGGTGATCAACGTCGGCACCGCCACACTCGGCGCGCTGATCGGCGCCGGCGGTTACGGCGAAACAATCCTCACCGGCATCCGCCTCGACAATGTCGGCCTGATTCTCGAAGGCGCGATTCCCGCAGCGGCGATGGCGTTGTTGGTGCAGGAAGTGTTCGAGTTGATCGAACGGCGCATTCTGCCGCGCGGATACAACGCTGGAAACGCCCGCTCTCGCGCATGACGCCACACGTGCGGGTTTTTGCGCCGCGCGTGGCGAATGTCGCAGTCCGCACGAAAACGGCGTTACCCGGAGCAAGCCAATCACGGCAGCTTGGGAGCGCACGTCATGTCATATCAAAACCACCGGACAATCTACCGAACCGCACGGAGATTTTCCGGCTGGCTTTGCCTGCTCGCGAGCGTGCTGATCTTCAGTGGCGCACACGCGCAGGTCACCGATTTCGCCGGCTACAACCCAAACATGAATGGCGCGGTTTACGCGATGGCGCTGCAGGCGGATGGCAAGGCGCTCATCGGCGGCGCCTACACCACCGTCAACGGTCAGACGCAGCCGGGCATCGTGCGATTGCTCGCCACCGGCCAGGCCGACAGCGGTTTCGCCGCGCTCACGAACAGCGGCAGCGCGGTCGAAGCGGTCGCGGTGCAGGTCGATGGCCAGGTGCTGATCGGCGGCACGTTCACCACCGTGGATGGCACGGCAAAATCCTATCTCGCGCGCTTGCACATCGACGGCACGCTCGATACCGGTTTTGCAACCGGCGCCACGGCCAACGGCGATGTCAGTGCGATTGCGCTGCAGCCGGACGGCAAAATCCTGATCGGCGGATCGTTCACGACGTATGCCGGCGTGGCGCGCAACCACATCGCGCGGCTGTTCGCTGACGGCTCGCTCGATTCGACATTCAGCACGGCCAGCCTCGGTGTCGTTTCCGGCGTGCCGACGATCGAGAAGTTTGTCGTTCTGCCGAACGGCACGGTGCTGGTCGGCGGACGTTTCGACAGCATCGGCGGCACGACGCGCGTCGGTATCGCGCGGCTTTACAGCACCGGCGTGCTCGATCCGAATTTCAATCTGCAGCTCAGCAGCGTGGCATCGGTGTATGCGATGGTAGTGCAGGCGGATGGCAGCCTCGTGCTCGGCGGCGAATTCACCGCGGTGCTCGGCACGGCGATCAATCGTATTGCGCGTGTGCTCGCCAACGGCACGCTGGATAGCGGTTTTGTTATCGGCACCGGACCGAATGCGTTTGTCCACGCCATCGGTTTGCGCGCGAACGGCGCGCTGGTCATCGGCGGCAATTTCACCGCATATGCGGGCGCGTCCTACAGCCGCATCGTTGGCCTGAACAGCGATGGCAGCGTCGATACGTCGTTTGTGATCGGCAGCGGCACGAGCAGCAATTTGCTGCGCACGATCGCGGTGCAGAGCGACGGCAATGTGCTGATCGGCGGTGATTTTGTCACGGTCGGCGGGATCACGCGCAATCATCTGGCGCGCGTGTTTGCGACCGGCCTGCTCGACAGCGGTTTTGCTTCGCCATTTGCCAGCGGCGATGGTGCCAGTGCGGTCAACGTACAGACCAACGGCACGATCGTGATCGGTGGATTTTTCAGCACGATCGGCGGCCAGCCACGCAAGAACATCGTGCGCCTGCTGGCGAATGGCACACTCGATAGCAGCTTCACGCCAGGCACTGGCGCGGACTCGGTGATCAGTACGCTGGCCACGCAAACCGATGGCCGCGTGCTGCTGGGCGGCTATTTTGCCAACTACAATGGCACGGCGCGTGGCGGCATCGCCCGGGCCAATTACGACGGCACGCTGGATACGGTCTTCGCACCCAGTTCCGGCGTGAATGGCCAGATGTACGGTCTGCTGCTGCAAGCCGATGGCAAGGTATTGCTGTTCGGCGGGTTCACGATGGTGAACGGTCAGCCACGTCAGAATTTGGCGCGCATGAACAGCGATGGCAGCCTGGATGCGACGTTCACCGCCGACCTTGCCGGGTTCGCTTACCTGCAGTCCATCGCGCTGCAGGCCGGCGGCAAGATCGTGATCGGCGGCCGTTGCGACGATGCCATCTGCAGCGTGCCAAGCAATCGCGTTGCGCGATTGAACAGCGATGGCACGCCGGACAACACCTTCACAGTCACTACCGGCGTGCTGAGCCCGGGCCAGCAGTTTTTGAGCGGCATGGTGGTGCAACCCGACGGGCGCATCGTGATCGGCGGCGATTTCCTCAGCTATGCCGGTCAGCCACGCATGCGCGCAGCGCGCCTGATGAGTGATGGTGCGTTCGATGCCAGTTTCGATCCCGGCAGTCTGCTCAGCGACAATGTCAGCGCG
Source organism: Pseudolysobacter sp. (assembly GCA_025351985.1). Classification (GTDB taxonomy): domain Bacteria; phylum Pseudomonadota; class Gammaproteobacteria; order Xanthomonadales; family Rhodanobacteraceae; genus Pseudolysobacter. The sequence goes on along the minus strand of JANXUW010000223.1, from coordinate 3,813 downwards.
CTGGCGTTGCAAGCCAATGGTCGCGTGATCGTCGGCGGCAACTTCACGACGTTGAACGGCAGCACGCAAAGCTATCTGGCGCGGATGAATTCCGATGGAAGCGTGGATACATCGTTCACCGATGACGGCATCGGCGGCACGCCTGGCGGATTCAGTCTGCAAACCGACGGACGTTTGCTGGTCAACGGCGGCTTTGCTTTCTCTGGCGGACACAGCTACAACAAGATCACGCGCAAGATCCTGCCGGAACCGGCCACGCAATCGCTCACTGTCAGCGCCAACGGCACGGTATTCACCTGGCTGCGCGACGGTAGCTCGCCCGAACTCGCGTTACCGCCCGTACTGACGTATTCGTATCGCCCGAGTGGCGGCCTCGCCGTGTCCGGCACGATCGGTACGATGCAGCGCATCGCCGGCGGCTGGCAGATCAGCAGATCGACGCCAATCCGGCTCGATGGATATTTCTTCCTCAACGCTACCGCTTATGCGCCCGCCGCATCAGGTTTCGGCACCGTCTCGCAACAGGTGATTCAAGGCAGCGCGCGGGTGATTACGATCGATCGGATTTTTTCGGGCGGATTTCAATGATCTGATTTTGCCAACGCTGGCGCGCCAAAGCTCATAGGCCGCGCCAGAGCTGGTTTTGCGGTGTGTCGCGCGTGCTGAGACGGCGCTGTTGCAGAATGGCCTGCCAACCATGCCGCCGCGCGCCGCCATGACCTTGCGCACCTTGTTCGTCGATTTCAATTCGTATTTTGCCTCGGTCGAGCAGCAGGAACATCCCGAGCTGCGCGGCTGTCCGATCGGCGTGGTGCCGGTGCGTGCAGAAACCACATGCTGCATCGCCGCCAGCAGTGAAGCGAAGCGTCATGGCGTACGCACCGGCACGCGCGTTTCGGATGCGCGCCAGTTGTGTCCGGGCATCCGTTTCGTCGTCGCGCGGCCGCGGGTTTACGTCGCCTACCATCAGCGTTTGCGCGCGGCGATCGAAACGTGCCTGCCGATCAATCATGTCGGCTCGATCGACGAAATGTCGGGCGAGCTGATCGGCCGCGAACGTCAACGCGACAACGCCATCGCCATTGCCGAACGTATCCGCGCCGCGGTCTTCGGCATCGGCGAAGCGCTGGGTTGTTCGATCGGCATTGCGCCGAATGCGTATCTCGCGAAAACCGCCTCCGACATGCAAAAACCTCACGGCCTGACCGTGCTTGAACTTGCCGATCTGCCGCACAAATTGCATGCCCTCGAACTACGCGATCTGTGCGGCATCGGCTCGTCGATGGAACAACGCTTGCACGCGCGTGGCATTCATACCGTGATCCAACCTTGCGATGCCGATAAGCAATTATTGCGACTCGTGTGGGGCGGTATCGAAGGCGAGCGCATGCATGCCGCGTTGCGTGGCATCTGGCTGCCGCAACGCGCGACGCAACGCAGCTCGGTCGGCCATTCGCATGTGCTGGCGCCGGAATTACGCGAGCCGCAGGCGGCCACCGCGGTGCTGAAAAAATTGCTGCTCAAGGCGGCGATGCGGCTGCGTCACGAAAAATATCTGGCGGGCGCGATGAGCGTACGCATCAAATACCTCGGCGGCGCCACGAGCTGGGCGCTGGAGCTGGAATTCGCTCCCAGCGACGACAGCCGCGCGATGCTGCATTTGCTGTCCGCCGGATTGCAGCGCATTGATGCGGTAACGCGCCGCCGCGCGCTCGACGGCAAAGGGCCGAAGCCGTTGTCAGTCGCCGTGAGTTTGCAACGCCTGGTGCCACGCGCGCAGTGCACCGATTCGCTGTTCGTCGAGGATCGCGATGCCGTCGCGCTGAACCGCGTGATCGACAAAATCAATCTTCGTTATGGCGGCAACAAGGTGTATTTCGGCGGCATGCAACTGGCGCTCGCCGCCGCGCCGATGCGAATCCCGTTCCAGCATGTGCCGGATACCGCGATCGAGGACGAATCGGACAAGAACATGCTGTGGCTGAAGGCACTCAACAAGGCGCGCCGCCATGCCGAGACGGCGCACCTGGAGGCTGCCGCGCGACCGCGCTGAGGCCGGTGCCGGAATGAACTTCTGCGCGGCGATACGCTCAGTAGGCTGTCGCATCGACGGCACGGCGTCGGTCGGCGCATGCATGACGTTCATGCCTTGCGCGTAATCGTGCGCGCCGCTAGCCTCCACTCCTTTCCGCAATAATTCCAAGGAACATACATGTTCAAACTCAGCTCGTGGTTTTCGGCTGGCGCGCTGCTCGCCACGTTTTTCGTGGTCGGTGCGCACGCCGAGTCGACTGGCGATGTCAGTATTCCGTTCGAGAAATTCCAGCTCTCGAACGGGCTGACCGTGGTCGTGCACGAGGATCACAAGGCGCCGGTGGTGGCGGTCTCGGTGTGGTATCACGTCGGCTCGGCGGATGAGCCGCAGCACAAGACCGGCTTCGCGCACCTGTACGAACACCTGATGTTTGAGGGTTCGGAAAACCACAAGGAAAGCTATTTCCGCCCGTTCGAGCAGATCGGCGCCACCGACATGAACGGCACGACGTCGAACGATCGCACCAATTATTTCGAGACCGTGCCGACTACCGCGCTGGACATGGCGCTGTGGATGGAATCGGATCGCATGGGTCATCTGCTCAACGCGATCGGCAAACCCGAACTCGACAAGCAGCGCGGCGTGGTGCAGAACGAAAAACGCCAGGACGAAAACCAGCCGTACGGCCGCGTCGACGAAAATATCCAGGTCAATGCGTTCCCGGCGAATCATCCGTATCACCACGATACGATCGGCTCGATGCAGGATCTGAATGCCGCGTCGCTGGCCGACGTCAAACAATGGTTCAAGGATTATTACGGTGCGGCCAACACCACGATCGTGCTGGCCGGCGACATCACGCCGGCACTGGCCAAGGAAAAGATGCAGAAGTATTTCGGCGATATTCCGGCCGGGCCACCCGTGGCGCGGCAGCAGCCGTGGATCGCTGCGCGCACCACGTCCACACGTGGCGAGATGGTCGACCAGGTGGCGCAGACGCGCATCGTGCGCGAGTGGAATACGCCGCCGGCCGGCGATGCGCAGCAACCGTTGCTCAACCTCGCCGCGACCGTGCTTGGCGGCGGCAAGACTTCGCGTTTGTATAACCGGCTGGTGTATCAGGACAAGCTCGCTGACGATGTCAGCGTCGGCATTTCGCCATTCGCGCTGGCGAGCAAGTTCGAACTCGAAGTGGATGTAAAAGCCGGCGTCGATGCAAAGCGCGTCGAACAGGCCGTGGCCGAGGAATGGCAGCGTTTCCTCAGCGAAGGCCCGACCCAGGAAGAGATCGATCGCGCCAGGACGCGCGCACAGGCGGGCTTCGTGCGCAGCCTCGAAAAAGTCAGCGGCAAGTCGGTGATCCTCGCCAGCGGCCAGGTCTATCGCGACGATCCCGCCGCGTATCAAACCGATCTCGCGCGCTTGCAGGCGGCGACGCCGGCGAGCGTGCTCGCGGCGGCGAAACAGTGGATTTCGCGCGGCGATTACACGTTGACAATCACGCCGGGCAAAGTCGATCCGGCCAAGACCGAACTCGAAAGCGCGGGTTTGCCCGCCGCCAAGGACGCACCGAAAGCGAAGCTGCCAACGAAGCACGAATTCAGCATCGTCAAATCCGATCTCGATCGCAGCAGCGGCGTGCCAGCGGTCACGCAATTTCCCGATCTGACTTTCCCGCCCCCGCAGCGCGGCAAACTCAAGAACGGCATCGAGGTAGTACTGGCCGAACGGCACACGATTCCGGTGGTGCATTTCGATGTGCTGTTCGACAGCGGTTA
>JANXUW010000218.1 GCA_025351985.1 Pseudolysobacter sp. | reverse complement strand
CGGATGGCGGCGCTAGCTACAAACTCGAAAGCGGCACGTCATTGTCCGGTCCGCATCTGGCGGGCTCTGGCGCCTTGCTCAAAGCCGTGCATCCGGATTGGACCCCGGCGGAAATCAAGTCGGCGATCCAGCTGACCGCGGTCACCGGCTTCAAGGAAGACGGCGTGACGCCGTGGGCGGTGGACGAGGTCGGCAGTGGTCGCGTTGATCTGAGCAAGGCCACGCTGGCGGGTTTCGTGATGAATGAAACCTATGCGAATTTCCTCGCGGCAAATCCGAGCGGCGGCACGATCAATGTGAAAACGCTGAATCTGGCCTCGGTGCGCAATGCCGCCGTTGTCGCCTCGTATGCGTGGACGCGCACCTTGCGCAACACTCTCCCGGTGCAGACCACGTGGAACGTCACGGTGCAAACGCCGACCGGTTTGAACGTCACGGTCTTGCCGAATACGTTCTCTTTCAACGGCACCGCCGATACCGTCTTCACCGATAATTTCGAGCTGCCGGCGAAACAGGTATTGACCATCACCGCCACGCCGACCGCCACGTTCACGGCCATGACGTTTGCCCAGGTGACCTTTACCGAGGTCAACAACAAGGCGCCGCCGATGCATATCACCGTTGCGGTTAAGGGTCATCCATAGTGCTGGTGGCATAACGCCACGCATAAAAAACCCGGGCCACGCGCCCGGGTTTTTTTATGTGTCATATCGGCGCGTGATGGTCGATAGCCAAGTCACGGCAAATCAATTGGTCGGCGACTGCACGATCACCACCACTGGTTGCCGATCCGCGATCACGGTCATCGGCAGGTTTTGTTTTTGCAGTTCGGTATAGACGTCTGGACGGATAAACGCCAATGCGCCCGGATGCGCGCGCCAAGCCGTAACGAATCCGTCGAGTTCGGCGATCGTCAACTCGGGTTGCCAGGCCATGCCGGCAACGAGGTCGGTCGGTGTGTCGTAGGCGACCGTCACGAGGCGTTGCAGATAAAACGGCAGGCCGCGGAAATAGAATTTCACCGAGTACACCGGCGTATCGGCCTTGATGTACGGTGCGGCGAGCGCGGCCATCGAGTCGGCCGAATTGGCCGGTTCGAGCTGCTGGAAACCGATCATCAATCCTTGTGTGCAGACCAGTGCGCCGAGCGCCACGGTCGCGATACCCGGGACGATTTTTTGTTGACGGAAAAGCCATAATCCAAACCAGCTCGCGAGGCTCAGCAAGGCAACGGCGATAGCGGCGAGCTGCACAAATGCGAGGTTCGCCTCACGCGGTTCGTGCAGCGGCAACAGACCGGGGAAAAATCCGAGAACGAGGGCGGCAAGTGTCGCGACGATCGCGATCGGCAGCAGCCGAAACATCAGCGCACGGCGGGTCATGCGCGCTGCGGCGATGCCGATCAGCAATGCCAGCGCCGGAAACAGCGGCAGGATGTACAGCGGAAGTTTGGAACTCGAAATCGAGAAGAACAGCAGGAACTTGCCACACCATAACAGCAGCAATCGGCTCGGCTGGAACAGGCCGGATTTCTTGTCCATGCCGCGACGCAGTGCCGCCGGCAGGAACAGCGACCACGGCATCGCACCGAACCCAATCACTGGCAGAAAAAACCACCACGGCTGGAATCGATCGTGAGTCTTGGACAGAAAACGTTCGAGGTGTTCGTGGATGAAAAAGAAGCTGTAGAAATTGCTGTCGGCGCGACCGATCGCGATAAACCACGGCAGACAAATCACCAGCAGGATGATCAGGCCCGAAACCAAATGCAGCCGGCGCCACAATCCCCAGTCACGCTGCCACAACATGTAGAAAAAAAGAATGGCGCCAGGCAGGACGATCGCGATCACACCCTTTGTCATCACCGCCAGCGCTATCGCCAGCCAGGTCAGCCACATCCAGCGCCGACATATGGCGATGTCCGCGGCGTGATGTTGTGCGATCAAAAATGCGCCGAGCAACACACTCAAAAAAGCGGTCAGGCCCATGTCGAGCGAATTGACATGACTGCCGATCACGCACAGAAAACTGCTGCCGAGCACGAGCGCGGCGATGATGCCTTCGCGCCGTCCGAACACGCGCAGGCCGGCGTAGCCCATCGCAACGATGCTGATCAGTCCGGCCAGCATCGTCCACAACCGTGCGGTCCAGTTGTGCACGCCGAAGACCTCGAATGCGACGGCCGTCACCCAATAGTGCAGCACCGGTTTGTCATAGAATTTGAAGCCGTTGGTGCGCGGCACGATCCAGTCGCCGGAGGCCACCATCTCGCGCGCGACCTCCGCGTAACGGCCTTCGTCTGGCTCGGTCAGCGAGCGATATTCGGCGCCGGAAAACCACGCGATCAGCGCGGCGACGATGGCGAAAATCAATCCGAGCAGCGCGCGCCTGTTGGTCGGCAAGAGCGATTTGATGGTTTGCGCGGATTCGAGCAAGTCCGCCGGCGCCTGATTCATTGGATTTTGCCTTGATGTTTTCGCGCGGGTACGGCGGGATGTTGTTGACGCGATTTATCCGCGTCGAATACGCATCGTTGAATCGATGCCAGGCGGACATTATCGGCGATACACGCCAACGTGCGTTAGGGAACCTCTGATTAACCGTAGCGAGCGAAGAGAATTTGCGCGTCGCCGGAGCGCAGAAACCGGAGTTTACTGGTCGTAAATGAGGATTTCGAGCACCGCCGGCGTGCAAATTATCGAGCGCAGTAGGTTAATCAGAGGTTCCTTGGTTATCGATGCGCGCGAATCTCGATCGATGGCATTCGCAACGGTCGCGCACCGCTATGGATTCGCGCAATAAAAAAGCGCCACCGCAAACCGGTGGCGCGTCATGCCATTCAGAATAGAAGCCGTAGTTTTTGTGATCGCGTCTAGTCGTCGTTGCCGAGCCAGCGATAGACCGCGCCGGCGATCACGGCGCCGATGATCGGTGCGACCCAGAACAACCAGAGCTGATCGAGTGCCCAGCCGCCGGCAAACAATGCCGGACCGGTGCTGCGCGCCGGATTCACCGACGTATTGGTCACGGGAATGCTGATCAGATGGATCAAGGTCAGTGACAGGCCGATCGCGAGGCCGGCAAAACCGGCGGGCGCGCGTTTGTCGGTGCTGCCGAGGATCACCAGCAGGAAAAATGCGGTCAGCACGATTTCGCAGGTCAGCGCCGCACTCAAGTCATATTTGCCCGGCGAATGTTCGGCATAACCGTTGGCGGCGAAACTGGCATGCACATCAAAACCCGCCTTGCCGGATGCGATCAGATACAACACGCCCGCGCCGAAAATCGCGCCCGCGACTTGCGCCGCGACATACGGCAGGATATCGCCGGCCGGAATGCGTCCGCCCGCCCATAATCCGATTGTCACCGCCGGATTCAGATGGCAGCCGGAAATATGGCCGATCGCATACGCCATCGTTACCACGGTCAAACCGAAGGCCAGCGCGACGCCTGCAAAGCCGATGCCGAGCGCCGGAAACGCTGCCGCCAGCACCGCACTGCCGCAGCCGCCCAGCACCAGCCATGTCGTTCCGAGAAATTCCGCCGACGCACGTTTTGCCAGATTCATGTGGTCCCTCCCGATCTCACCGGCCGATTGCCGGCAGCATCGAGGGTAGCCGGCTTTGCGCGGAAAGTCTGCGCGGCACGGTCGAGTTCACCAAAGTTAATCCACTTGCGGCTATGCTGACATTTGCACGAAAGGAGCAGGGGAGCGTTGCATGAATAACGAGTCGCCATCGATGCCCGCGCAGGTGCCGGAAGCCACGGTCGTGCTGCTGCGGCGTATTCGTAGTGGCGATGCGGGGGCGCGCGAGGATTTGTTCCGCCGTTACCTGCCATTGTTGCGGCGCTGGGCGCACGGACGCCTGCCCGCCAGCGCGCGCGATTTGTCGGATACCGACGATATTGTTCAGGTTACCCTCGTTCGAGCGTTAAACCATCTGGACGATTTCGAATCGCAACATCCGGGCGCATTTCTGGCGTATCTGCGCCAGATCCTGTTGAACCAGGTGCGCGACGAACTGCGTCGTCGCCAGCGTCGCCCCGAGTTCGGTGAACTCGATGCGGAAATGGCGGACGCGGAGTCACCGACTTTGCTTGAACAGGTGCTCGGCCACGAACGCTTGCGCGCTTACGAAAACGCGCTCGCGGAACTGCCGAAACGCCAGCAAGGTTTGATCGTGATGCGACTCGAACTCGGCCTGAGTTATCCGGAGATTGCCGTCGAAACCGGCGCTACCACGGATGCGGTGCGGGTAATGGTTTCCCGCGCCATCGTGCAACTGGCAAGAGGCTTGAACGATGACTCCACAGGAACTTGAACTGGAACGATTGGCGAGTTGCATCGCCGACGACGAGCCGGTGAACTGGCACGAGCTCGATCCGGACACACAACGCGAAACCGCGCAGACGTTTTCCGGATTGCGCGAGCTCGAACAACTGGTGCAAGGCTTTCGCCGTGTTTCGGTGGTCGGCAGCGAGCGCAGTCAAAGCAAGCGTCAAGGCAAATTCCGCTTCGGTCAACTCGAAGCGCTGGAGCAGATCGGCGCAGGCACGCAGGGTGAGGTCTGGCGTGCCTACGATGCGCTGCTCGATCAATGTGTCGCGCTGAAGTTGCGCAAGATCGAATCCGGCGAACTCGCCCATCAATTTCTCGATGAAGCACGTCGCCTTGCGCGAGTGCGGCATGCCAATATCGTCAGCGTTTACGGCGCGGCAACCCACGACGGTCGTACCGGCATCTGGACCGAACTCGTCACCGGCCAGTCACTGGCCAGCGTGCTCGCCGCGCAAGGGCCGCTGCCAGTCGAGGAAGTGCGTTCGATCGGCAAGGATCTGTGTCATGCGCTGGCGGTGGTGCATCGACATGGATTGGTGCACGGCGACATCAAGCCGGAAAACGTCATGCGCGATCACGGCGGACGTATCGTGCTGATGGATTTCGGCGCCACGCGCGAGTTCGTCAACGCGCCAGATGCGACCGTTCTCGGCACGCCAAATTATCTTGCGCCCGAAGTGCTGGCCGGCGCCATGCCGACGCCGGCCAGCGATATGTATGCGCTCGGCGTTTTGCTGTTTCGACTCGCGACGGGCAGTTATCCGAATGCGGCACACGACGTGGAAAAATCTTCGCCGCCACAGTCTTTCGGCGCACGCAAAAAAATCCGCGAACTCGCGTCGAAAATGTCCGCGGATTTTTCGCGCGTCATCGACCGCGCATTGGATCCCGATCCACGACGTCGTCCGGCCAGTGCGCTGGCATTTGCTGCGGCTCTCGCGCCAGCAATACGTCCGGCAAATCGTGTTCGAAATTTGAGCGCGCTGGCGCTGGCGGCGACGCTGCTGGTCGCCCTCGTATTCGGTGTGAGCCGACAGCAAACTGCGCCACCGTTGGTGTGGAATGCGTCGGTCGGTTTTCAGCGTATCGATGCCGCCGGCAGCGCGCCGCTGAACGACGGTGCCCGCCTGATTCTGGGCGACAAACTCATGCTCAAGTTCGAGAGCAACCAGGCCGCCTACGTGTATGTTTTCAACGACGATGGCAGCGGCCAGGCGGCGGTATTGTTTCCTTTGGCCGGCCTCGCAGCGGGCAATCCGCTCAGCGCAAATACGGCGTATCAGTTGCCTGGAAAATCCGGTGCGACCAATTTATCGTGGCAAGTCAGCAGCGGCGCCGCACGCGAGGAATTCATTGTACTCGCTGCCGATACGCCACAGCCCGAGCTTGAGCACGCCATCGCGCAATGGCAGCACGCGGTCACTTCGGCGGATGTCGTATCGCGCGGCGTAACGCGTCTGGCGCCAGCGCCGAACGACATGGAAATTGCGAGTGCTTCGTTGCGCACCGTACTCGCGAAAATCGATCCGGCGAGTGCGCAACATCTGCGACGCTGGCGTTTTGTATTTCCGCACGCCTCGCCGTAATTTGTGCTGAAGGCCCAGTCTCGATTCGATCCGCATCGCTGGTAATGTGGGCTTTTCTCCTGCTGGCAATAATTCAGGAGCGCAATCAGGCAGAATGGTTTTCTGCAGCAACAAATACTGCAGATCGGTTTTGGCCGACATAGCGCGCAATATCGAATCGGGGGCAGTGTGGATAGAGTTACTCGCGGCTGGCTGGGGCGATTTTCGGCAATTTTGCTGGTGGTCTTTGTGCAATCGGCAGGCGCTTCGGCGACGACCGTCAAGTTGCCTATGGATGATATTTATCGTGCGTTGGGCGAAGGCGATGCGGCGCGTGCGCTGAGCCTGAGCGCGACGCTCACCGAGCAAATCGGCGATGCCGATAATCAGCGTGCTGCGGTGCTGCAGGCACGCCTGGATGTGCTCAGGGAATATTCGAAACTTGATGGTGCGGA
>JANXUW010000698.1 GCA_025351985.1 Pseudolysobacter sp. | reverse complement strand
AAAAAGTTTCATTACCGTATGACAACCGCTTCTCAATCAGCCATTCGGAGAATTCGCAATGCATTACCGCACCCTCGGAAAATCCGGCCTGAAAGTGTCCGAGCTCGGCCTCGGCTGCATGGGCATGAGTGAGTTCTACGGCGCGCGTGATGACAAGGAATCGGTCGCCACGATTCACCACGCGCTCGATCTGGGCATCAACTTTTTCGACACTGCCGACATGTACGGCCCGTATATCAACGAAGAATTGGTCGGCCTTGCACTGGCGGGGCGACGCAGCGAAGTGGTGATCGCCACCAAGTTCGGTTTCCAGCGCGATCCCAACGATCCGGCGAAACGCGCGATCAACGGCAGCCCGGCATACGTGCAGTCGAGTTGCGAAGGCAGCCTCAAGCGGCTCGGTGTCGATGTCATCGACCTGTATTACCTGCACCGTGTTTCCACCGATACGCCGATCGAGGAAACCGTCGGCGCGATGGCGAAACTGGTCGAACAGGGCAAGGTGCGATATCTCGGTTTATCCGAAACCTCGGCGGCAACATTGCGCCGCGCCAACGCGGTGCATCCGATCTCCGCGTTGCAAAGCGAATACTCGTTGTGGTCGCGCGATATCGAGGCAGAAATCCTGCCGGCGTGCCGCGAACTCGGCATCGGCTTGGTGCCGTACAGCCCGCTCGGGCGCGGATTTCTCACCGGCCAGATCACGCGTGTCGAGGATTTTGCCGCAGACGATTATCGTCGCCAGAATCCGCGTTTCCAGGGCGAGAATTTTGCGAAGAATGTCGCGCTGGTCGAAAAAGTCGGCGCGCTCGCAAAAGCCAAAGGCTGCCAGCCCGCACAGCTGGCACTCGCCTGGGTGCTCGCGCAAGGCGAACACATCGTGCCGATTCCGGGCACCAAACGGCGCAGTTATCTCGATGAAAATCTCGGTGCACTGAACGTGCAACTCAGTGTCGAAGAACTCAAGCAGATCGAAGCGATCCTGCCAATCGGCGTGGCCGCGGGTGAGCGTTATCCGGCATCGATGATGAGCGCGGTGAATCGCTAGCAATCAACGCGCGGGGTGTCGGTCGATCAATGCCCTTCGAAGCCGTTGACGAAAATCAGCTTGCATGCGGTGAACCACGGCGATGCCCCGGTTGCACTGTCCCACGCCGTGCTGGCGGTGTATGAAGTGGCCGGAAAATCGTTCGTGCACAATGACGAGCCGCCTGGCGTGAGGCTCGCCGGCGGCGTCGGCAGAACGCCGTCGAGATGATTGTTGCCGACCAGAAAATAGTTCAATGCGCCGAGTCCGCTCAGGCTTGGGATCGATCCGCTGAGCTGATTCGAGCTGACGTCGAAACTGTTCAGTCCGGTCAGGCCGGTGAGCGTCGGAATGGTTCCGCTGAGCTGGTTGCCGTGGACATTAAAACTGGTCAGGTTGGTCAAGCCGGCGAGAGACGGAATGGATCCCTGCAACTGGTTCGAGTAAGCGATGAAACCGATCAATTGGGTCAAGCCCGTCAGTGACGTGAGTGTGCCGTTGAGCTGGTTGGTATCGACATCGAAATACACCAGCTGAGTGAGTGCGGATAGCGAAGGAATCGAGCCTTGAAACTGGTTCGAATACGCGACGAATTGGGTCAGATTTGTCAGGCTCGAAATAGTCGCAAGCGATCCGGTCAAATGATTGACGTGCAGATCCAGAATCGTGATCGCCGGCAAGCCGCTGAGCGACGGCAACGGGCCGCTGAGATTGTTGATGCTCAGATCGATGCCCGCGACATGTGTCGAACCGTGATCGCAACTGATGCCGTGCCAACTGCATTCGCTGCCCGCGGTTCCATTCCAGCCCGTGTTGTCGGACCAGCTTGCGCCGCCCGTGCTGCTGTACAACGCGATCAGCGCATTGCGCTCGGACGTGGGAATGGCCGAGTGCGCGATTGATGCGAGCAAGACCAGCGATGCAATACCGACACGCATAAAATTGCGAACGAACATGCGAATTCCTTTTGGATGACACGGTGTGCGATCACCGCCCGGCGCGAGTCTAAAGCAACTCTGCAATTCGTCAAATTTGCTAATGCCGCAAGCCCCAAAACGTAGCGTGGGCAAAGCGCAGCAGGCCCACGCATCGATACGAACATTCTTGCAAAGATATGCCCATGCTCGTCAAACATCGTCCTGATTCCCCACATCACGCATCCATCGTTGCGAGCTTGTAAGGTAGTGGTGGCGTCTGTACAGCGGCGAGGATAAGACGGGGAATCAGTGCGGCCAAATCGAACCGGCGATTAAAGCGATAGCAAAATTCGGATAGATA
>JANXUW010000155.1 GCA_025351985.1 Pseudolysobacter sp. | reverse complement strand
CCGGCACGTTGATGCCGTTGATGTAGGCGGCGGCGGGTGTGGTCAGGAAAACAATCGCGTTGGCGATTTCCGCGGCCTCGGCGAAACGCCCCAACGGCACGGTCGCAAGCATGCCCTGAGCGACGGCGTCTTCGCTCTTGCCGGTGGCCTGCACGCGATCATGCAGGATTTGTTCAAGCCTTTGCGTGCGTGTGTAACCCGGCAATACATTGTTGACCGTGATGCCGAACGCGCCGAGTTCGCCAGCGAGGGTTTTGGCCCAGCTCGCAACCGCGCCGCGGATCGTGTTCGAAACACCAAGGTTGCGGATAGGTTCTTTCACCGAGGTCGAAATCACATTCACGATGCGGCCGTAGCCGCTGCGCTGCATGCCCGGCAACAGGGTTTGTACGAGGGTTTGATTCGCCAACAGGTGCAACTGGAACGCGGCGAGATACGCGCTCGCATCGGCGCTGTGTGCGGTGCCACCGGGCGGGCCGCCGGTGTTGTTGATCAGTATCTGCACGGCGCGCAAATTGCTCAGTGATTCGACTTTTGCACGCAGTGCGGCGTGATCGCTCATGTCGACCGCGACAAAGGCGTGCTGTTGCGCGGCATGGGTGCGCGGCAGTGCGGCGACCGCGGTTTCGAGCGTGTCGTGCGAGCGTGCCAGCAGGGTGACATCGGCGCCGAGCAATGCGAGTTCGTGTCCGGTCGCGCGGCCGATACCTTGCGAGCCGCCGCAGACCAGGGCGTGTTTGCCGGTGAGATCGAGATTCATGCGGTTTTCCAGTGGCCGACGATCCCGCCGATGGCGCGATCGGATCATGCGGCGGACGTATTTTCAGTTTTTGGCGTTCAGCCGTTGAGTCATCTGCGCGACGAGTTCTTCGTCGCTGTCGCCACGCGGCGGTTCGAGTTCTTCGAGCGAAAAACCGAACATGTTGGCGTCGTCTTCGTCGATACCGTCGAAATCGCGGAACTCCGCGTCGAGCAAGGCGGCGCGCGCAGCATCCTCATCGGGATAGGCCAGTGTGTTGCCATCGCAATCAAATACTTCGGCATCGCCGCCTTCGAGCACACGCATGCGCGCCCATATCAGCGTATCGCCGACGGGTGCGAACCACCATTGACTCAAGTCTTCGTTGTCGGAATTGTCGTTCATTGCGTTTGGGGCCATAGTCAAGGCCCACATTATAGGCGAAGGTGTGATGAGAGCGGGAATGAGGGAGAAGTCAAAAGCTGTCATTCCAGCCTTCGTTGGAATGCTGCTCCATGATAATTGCGTCCAGCGCATGGCTAGCTGTCAGACCCACCGTTTACAAACGGAGCGGCAAAAGAAAAAAGCAGAAACAACATGGCAAAGCAAAAAAATGTGACTGGAAGGGAATGCAAGCTTTGTCCGCAAACGAAGGCGAGTGCAGATGCAGTAACACTTGATGCAAGACCAAGAGCAAATGCCGCACCAGCACTTTGGCGACGTTTAGATGCGTTTGAGCCCATTTGAAAAAAAGTGGAAGCCAGCGCAGCAGGCATGATGGAAAGAATTAGCGAAAGAGCAAACGATACAAAAACATACCATCCCAAACTTACGTTGCCACCACCATGACCTATGCCTCCGAGTACAAAAAGCATCAGCAGACCTCCCGCGAAAGTGAGCACAATCCACGATGCGCCAGCAAAATATCCTGATGGATTCATTTAGGTCATATCGGGTTGGTTATGCGGCGCGAAGCGTTGACCGTGCGGTTAACGCTTCGAGGATTCATAGGCAACTCTCAGTGGGTAATGTCGCCTGACATTTCGTAATCACCAACCCATGTAGTGACCGCCGTTGACCGACAGATTTGTACCGGTGATCCACGCAGCTTCGTCGGCGGTCAAAAATGTCACCGCGTAAGCAATTTCATCAGGTTCGCCCAAGCGCCCCACCGGGATTTGCGCGACGATCTTGGCGCGCACGTCTTCCGGCACGGCCATCACCATTTCCGTGCCGATGTAGCCGGGCGAAACCGTGTTGACGGTGATGCCGAGCTTGGCGTTTTCCTGCGCGAGCGAAATCGTGAAACCGTGCATGCCGGCTTTCGATGCGGCGTAATTGGCCTGACCGTACTGGCCCTTCTGGCCGTTGATCGAGGCGATCTGCACGATGCGGCCCCACTTGCGCCCGCGCATGCCATCGATCACTGCGCGCGTAACGTTGAAGCACGAGTTGAGGTTGGTGTTGATCACTTCCTGCCATTGCAATGCGCTCATGCGGTGGAAAGTGGTGTCGCGCGTGATGCCGGCGTTGTTGACGAGGATATCGATCGGCCCGAGCTGACTTTCGACCGCCTTCACCAGCGCCTCGGCCGAGGCCGGATCGGACACATCGCCGGGCACGATAGCGACATCGATGCCTTCGGCTTTGAGCACCGCCTGCCAGCTTTTTGCCTTGGCTTCGTCGCGATAGTTGGTGGCGACCTTGTGGCCGAGTTTGGCGAGCCGTTTGCAGATTGCCGAACCGATACCGCCGGTGCCGCCTGTGACCAATGCTACGCGTGTTGTCATGATTCCCTCCGAAACGAATGTGATGAATTTCGTGCGCCACACGGCTTCTTTTTCGAGTGCCGGTGGACTGCCAGCGATTGTACACAAGCATTATTCATTGGCATTGGGCGGGTGCAGCATTGGTTCGACAATACTGCCGACACGCGGTAATCGGCGCACATCGAACAGCGCAATCGCGGCACGCAGCAGAGCATCCACCGAAGCCGCGCGCGGCAATCGCGCGGCTTCGATACCTAGCAAGTCCAGCACCGCGCGCAATGCCGGCAGCGGATCGCGCGCATCCACCGCCAGCGAACTATTTTGCTTCGACAATTTTTGCCCCTGCGGATCGAGCAACAGCGGCAGATGCAGATAATCCGGCGTGGGGAAATCCAGCGCGCGCTGCAGAAAAATCTGTCGCGCGGTCGAATCGATCAAGTCAGCGCCACGCATCACTTCGGTGATGTCTTGCGCGGCGTCGTCGACAACCACAGCAAGTTGATACGCGGCGTAGCCTTCGGTCCGATGCACGATAAAGTCACCCACTTCTGTGCGCAGGATCTGCTGTTGCGGGCCTTGCAACAAATCCTCGAAGCGGATGACATGATCGGGTGCCCGTGCTCGCCACGCCGGTTGGGCAACACGATTTGCCGGCGCTTCGCAGCTATGCAGATGCAGTCTGTGATCTTTCTGCAGATCGTTGCGGCTGCAGCCACACGCGAACGCCAGACCAGAAGTTTGCAGACGCAGCAATGCCGCTGCGTAGATCGCGGATCGTTGACTCTGATAACAGACGGGCTCATCCGTTACCAGCCCGAATCCCGCCAACGTATCGAGGATCGCTCGCGCCGCGCCGGGAACCTCGCGCGCCGGATCGAGGTCTTCGATACGCACGATCCAGACACCGTGTTGCGAACGTGCGCGCAACCAGCTACCGACCGCGACGAGCAGCGAACCCAAGTGCAGGGCGCCGGTAGGCGAGGGCGCAAAACGACCGCGGTAGGTCACTGGCAAGAAATCCGGCGCAGCTTGAAATCGGCTCGGTTTACCCAAACTTTGTCTTGCGTCGAGAGTGATTCACGCAGACTTTGCAAACTGTCGGCGCGCAAAAAAATCCCTGGCCATTGCGGAGCAATTCGATGTTGCGAGTCATCCTGTTCATCGCCACCAATCTGGCGATCATGCTGTTGCTCGGTATTGTCGTGAAGATCACCGGCATCGATGCGTGGACGGCGCGCCACGGCATGAATTTCGGTGGTCTGTTGATTCTGTCGGCGGTAATGGGCATGGGCGGATCGTTCATTTCGCTGGCCATTTCCAAATGGATGGCCAAACGCAGCACCGGCGCGCGCGTGATCATACAACCGCAGAGCGAGGTCGAACGTTGGTTGCTGGCGACGGTGCAACATCACGCCGAAAAGGCCGGTATCGGCATGCCCGAAGTCGCAATCTACGACGCGTCCGACATGAATGCATTCGCTACCGGCATGAGCAAGAATCATGCACTGGTCGCGGTTAGCAGCGGTCTGCTGCAGGGCATGAGCCGCAGCGAGATCGATGCGGTGCTCGGCCATGAAATCACCCATGTCGCGAACGGCGATATGGTGACCTTGACCTTGATCCAGGGTGTACTGAATACGTTCGTGATCTTCTTCGCGCGTATCCTCGCCAACGTCATCGACTCGGCCCTGCGCGGTAATCGTGACAGCAACGAAGGTGGCGGCGGATTCGTCTACTTCATCATCGTCATGGCGCTGCAGATGGTGCTCGGTTTATTCGCCTCGATCATCGTGATGTGGTTTTCGCGCTGGCGT
>JANXUW010000153.1 GCA_025351985.1 Pseudolysobacter sp. | reverse complement strand
ATCCGGTGAGGAACAGATCGTCCATCGTGGTGCCGGTGGTGTTGGCCCACACGTTGGTGGCGCCGATGAAACCCGGGCCGATATCGGTGGCGAGCGGCTGCAGCAGATCCGGATTGACCAGTTGCACGCCGGCGATATGGCGAACACGTGCCGCTTCTTCGCTGGACATTTCGACCACCACGGCATTCAGCGCATGCTGGAACTGCATCGGCTGACCATCGTTGCCGTTGACCGGAACAACGTTGCGCTGCAGGGTCAGACTGATGTCGTTGAGGTGCTCGGCCTGAGCCGAGATCAACTGGTTCTGGTATTGCACCGCGGCATCGCTGTGCATGTCGAGCTTTTGCCGACCGCGTTTACTGAGCTTTTGCGGAATCGTGCTATCGCGCATAGCAACCGGCGGCTCTTCGAAAATCACGATGAAACGATTCGGCACGGCATTCAGATCGTTATCCACAACCTGCACGCCGGACGAAAGATTTTTCGCGCCGTCGGCAAATTGCGCAACACCCGACTGACTGGCATCGGTAGCCCAACCGGTCACGGCCACCAGCGCGGCAACCGCCGCGGCGATCGACCGCAATTTGTATTTAAGTACAACCATAAAAGATGCCCTCCAGGACATGGCACAACGAAGAAGCGAGCCGCGAATGGCGGTCGCTATACGGAGCTTGAAACGGATAAACCGGATTCGTTACCCAACCACTGGGACATCGGCACCATCATGTGCGCGGTATACGAACCAGACACAGAACCTGACTCTAGTCTGAATTTACGTTAAGCTTGCGAAGCATATCTACAGTGCCGGGTTCCTGCAACGTTAAACACGCCGGCAGAACCTTTTTTATCTGCGAGCAAAATGCTTGGGTAGTTCCCAGCAAATGCTGGCACCGATGCCGTATGATGAGCGGCTAATTTGTCGTGCCGTGAATCGAGGCTGCATCAACTCGACCTTTGCACCCCGCCCTGACGAGCCGATATGCGCTGGATGCCGAGACATGCGGCAGATCGTTTTGATCCAGCGCTTGCATCAGTGAGATTTCTCTCGTGAGCGAAACATCCCCCGCGCCCAAAACCGGATTACTCGCCTACTGCCGCGCCGGTTTTGAAGGCGAGTGCGCGCAGGAACTCAGCGATCACGCCACGCGCCATTCCGCCTACGGATTTGCACGCACGCAGCCGAACACCGCGCTGGTCGAGTTTGTGCTGGCGGATGCCGCGCAAGCCGCGCAATTGCATGCATCAATGCATTCCAGCGATCTGATTTTTGCGCGCCAGATTCTGCTCGTGTTCGCGCATTTCCCAGCCCTGCCAATCCACGACCGAATCGGCGCGTTGCTGCCGCTGCTGAAAAACAGCGACACGCGGTATTGCGATGCCTGGATCGAAACGCCCGACACCGATGCCGGCAAAGAACTATCGGCATTCTGCCGCGCCTTCAACGCGGCGCTGATCGGCGTGTTGAAGCGCGAAAAACTGATCGATCGCAGTTCGACCAAACGCCTGCATGTATGCTTCACCCGCACCGACGCGGCGTTTCTGGCGGAGAGCGATATCCGTTACGCATCGTCGTGGCCGCAAGGTATTCCACGGCTGAAATTTCCGCGCGAGGCGCCGAGCCGCTCGACGCTAAAACTCGACGAGGCGTTTCAGGTGTTGCTCAGCGAAAGCGAACGCGAACGCTCGTTGCGGGCGGGCATGAGCGCGGTCGATCTGGGCGCGGCACCGGGCGGCTGGAGCTGGCAGCTGGTGCGGCGCTCGATCCACGTCACCGCGATCGACAACGGCCCGATGGATCAGGGTTTGCTCGATTCCGGCCTGCTCATACACTTGCGCGAAGACGGCTTTCGTTATCAACCGAAACGTCCGGTCGACTGGCTGGTCTGCGACATGGTCGAGAAACCGCGCCGCGTCGCGGAACTGATCGCGTCATGGCTGGCGGCGGGCTGGTGCCGGCAGGCGATTTTCAATCTCAAGTTGCCGATGAAACAACGCTACAACGAGATTCAACTTTGCCTCGCGCTGATTCGCGACCAGGTCGCGGCGGAAGGCAAATTCGTGGAGTTGCGCGCCAAACAGCTCTACCACGACCGCGAAGAAATCACCGTATTCGCACAAATCGGCAAAAGGTAAAACCTGCCGCGAATACGTGGCATCGGCCCACAATTCGTGTAGAGTCGGGCACGCAATCGGTTCCAGGCATGCGGGCACGCCGCCCGCGCGATGCAGTCGCTTCACATGACTGCGGGATGGTTAACCGGTTGATCACAACCTCTGACGCAATCCGACATCCCAGCCGATGCCGGCACAGCCGCGTGCGACATAAAACCGTCAAACTGCGCCGCTATATTGTGTCTTCATTTTGCCCAATATCTTCATAGGATGGGATTGCGATGTCTGTAAAATTCTTTCGCTCGCTGAGCGCGGTTGCGTTATTCGCAACGGCCGCAGCGGGTCATGCCAACGTGGTTATCAGTCAGGTTTATGGTGGTGGCGGCAACAGCGGCGCCACCTTTCAAAACGATTTCATCGAACTATTCAACGCGGGTGGCTCGCCACAGAGCTTGAGTGGTTGGTCGGTGCAATATACGTCGGCCACCGGCACCACCTGGAACAATCTCAC
>JANXUW010000120.1 GCA_025351985.1 Pseudolysobacter sp. | reverse complement strand
AGGTCGTGCCAAGTTGTTGCAATTTCGAACACTCAGTCGCTCAGCGGCAACGACGCGGAAGTATGGGAAGAAAATAAAGAAAAGGTTTTTCAGGGTGAGGTTACATTCGCGCCAACAGCTGAAAAATGTATAGATCTCATTTTCGACCGCACTTCGAGCGATGGTTACGTCATCGAAGCTCGAAACGCATTGACGGATTTGGACGTAACGAACATCCGAATAATTGAACGGGTCAAGGATGCGGTTGAACTAACGATCGCTGCATTGAACGAAGAGATTTCCGAGCAGACAAAGTCGAAAATCGCGCGCTCGTTGACATGGATCGTCTACTGCCACAACGGAAGGGGTGAAGGGGCTCCTCCCTTGGACCTGTCGGGGCACGCGAGCATCTTCAAGACGCTTCTGCTTAGTTCAGCGGACACGCGAACCGACGAAGAAAAGGCGTGGGATCGCATCCGTGAGCGATACGGCGTCTGGTCAACGACGCCGTTGGACGAAGCCCTTGCCAAAATGGTCATTAACGGCTACCCCGACAATGAGTTGCTTCAGCAACAAGTGTTGGCGTTTGATCAAAACGCCGAAGCAAATTCAGCACAGCAACGATTTGAGAATGTCTGGAATCTTTTCCACTATTCGTTCGCCGACAATCGAACCGAGATTGTTTCTGGGTTCCGCAAATACTTTTCAGACGCGGCCGCTGTGCTTTCTGCAAGTGCTCTGGACTCGGCTGTATGGCTGCTGCGTAAGTTGGGTGAAGATGCGCTCGCGGGCGACTTCATAAAAACCTGGGTTGAATTGCGCAAGGGAAAGCGGGTCAAAGAGCTAGACCCCAAAAACTTACATAAATTTGGAGGCATGCGGGATGCGGTATTCATCGCCGCCATTGACGCAGCATATGCCAAAGATAACTATTTCCCGTCTCTCACCGATGCAGTCGCTTCACTAAGTCAGCAAAAAGGTGGCACGCTAGATGCCGTTCAAGCGATTGCAAACACACCGATTCAAGACTTAATCCAGTTCTTGGAGACTCATCTGAATGAAGATGCGTCACACGCTATGCGTCTGTGTTTGGAATTCGCACCTCATTCTGAATTTCCCCAGTATGCTCTAGCGGCGCAGAAAGCGCGGGATGCCCTAACAGCGATCGCCGGAAGATCAAAGTTTGACGAGTTTCGCATAGCCCACGTATACAAAATTCAACCGAACCGCGATCCACCACCAGCTAAATCGCACTGACAATCACCCTTTTTCGCGATGTGCAGAATTAGTGCTACGCTCCGCCGAAAATCCGGCCCGAGCCATGCTGCTGACCCAACCGCGATCGCTTTATGCTGCCTTCGACCGGTTCCCGACGTGCAAGGGAGCATCGAACCATATCGCACGTTTTGCGCCGTGCCTGTTCGACTACGCCGGAAGCGGTTTGTTGTACGTGCTCGGCGATACCACGCTACCGGTGCAGCAGCGCGAAGGCCATGTCGAAATCCTGCGGTTTTCGCTGTCGTTCGAGAATTTTCTCGAGCGCGCCACCGCGTATGGCGCGTATCTCGAACGCGTGCTCGATCACGCCGCGAGCGGGCTGGCCATCGCGCACTTCCGCGATCCGTGGAGCGGCGTGCCGCTGCTCGCGCGACCGCACGATTACGCCACGGTGTACGAGGTCAATGCCCTGCCCTCGATCGAATTGCTGCATGCATATCCGGGCATCGCGCCGCGCACGCTGGAGAAAATCCGCGCCACGGAGTTGTATTGTCTGGACCGTTGCGATGCAATCGTCACGCCGTCGCACACGACGCGCGGCTTGCTCGAATCGCTTGGCGTTGCGGGTGCCAAAATCAGCGTCGTGCCGAACGGTGCGGAGTTGATCGAGCCAGCAGCGCGCCCGACCGATGCGCCGGAAAAATATCTGATTTATTTCGGCGCGCTGCAAACCTGGCAAGGCATCGATACCATGCTGCGCGCGTTTGCGTTGTTGGCCGATATGGATGATCTGCACCTCGTGATTTGCGGATCGCTGTTATCGCGCGATGCGCGGCGCAGCGAACGTTTCGCGACCAGGCTCGGCCTCGATGATCGAATCGTCTGGCGCTGGGAGCTTTCGGCGGAAGCGCTAGCGCCGTGGATAGTCAATGCAGAAATCTCGCTCGCGCCGCTGCGCGAATGCGCGCGCAATGTCACGCAGGGTTGCGCGCCGTTGAAGATTCTCGAATCGATGGCCGCGGGTGTGGCGGTGATTGCCTCGGACCTTGCGCCGGTACGCGAACTGATTCGCGACGGCATCGAAGGGCGACTGATCGCGCCGGATCGCCCGGCTGAACTGGCGCGCGCAATTCGTATATTGATGGCGTATCCCGAGCGCCGTCGTATGATGGGCGAGCGCGGGCGCGAACGTATTGCCGAGGAATTTACGTGGTCGCATTCGCTGCAGCGCTTGCGCGATGTTTATCAGCGTATCGATCCGACGCAGACCGCTAAAATTGCTGCGCACGTCGATGCTATATTCAACGCGTCGTCGGTCTGAATCACGCTGTTTGAATTCAATCAGGGAGTCCAGGATGTTCTCTTCACTCAATGCGTTCAACAGTCTCTCGCCCGTATTGCGCAGGGCGATCGACCAGAAAAAAATCGCCGGCGAATTCACCGCGCAGGTACTGCTCGAACAGATGCGCGCATTGGCTGAGTTCGATCAGCAAAATTCCACAATGCGGAGTCGGCTGCTGAAGTGGAAGCTGCTCGCGATTGCTCTGGCGATCGGCGTATTGTTCATTTCGCCATTGCCGTTCCTTTTACGCCTTGGCATTTCCGCGGTGGCGATCGCTGCTTTTATCTATCTTTCGATCATCACGCGGCGCTTGTCGCAATTCGCGATTTCGCAAAATATCGGCGCCGTGGCGTTGCCGTTCATCGCGATTCTCAAACAGGATATGCAGGCGGCGCAGACGCTGTCGATTCGTCTCGATCTCACGCCGGCGATCGTCAGCAAAAAATGTACCGGCACGTCCAAACCCTACGAGCGCGGTGCCTACAAGAAAATCATCGACACCACGTATCGCGATGCGTGGTTCGATGGTTCGGCGCGGCTGGCAGATGATGCGATCTTGCGTTGGCGTCTGCTCGACACGATTTGCGAAAGCAAACGCAGCAAGCGCAGCAGCAGCGGCAAGACGAAAACCAAGCTGCGCCATTACAAACGCAGCCTGGTCGCGATCGGGTTGTCGTTGCCGAACAAATCCTACGGCGTGACTGCGTCGGCAAGTCACGCGCCGGCATCCGCATCGAAAATCACGGTGCAGCCTGGCGACAAGCGCAGCGATGTCAAAGTCGTGCGCAAGATCAAGGCAAAGTCGCTGGACCCGATCGATCCGCGCGCCCTGATCGAGGTGATTTCCGAAGCCTACAAACGCGCCACACCACCGACGAGGAGCGCCGCATGAGCACATGTCAATGCAAGAGCGGATTTTTCTCGTTGCGCGATTGCGGCGCGCCCGCGCTGGGTCAATGCACCACCTGCCAGCGTGCGATGTGCTACGAGCACTCCGCCGTGGCCAGCAAGTTTTCGCAATGCCGCGATTGCTGGGGACGTAGCGAACAGCAAACCGCGACGGCGAATCCGCGCGCAGCCAATGCCAATAATACTTACGACGACGACTGGGCGTATTCGTACCGGCATCGCTATTACGGCAGCGGTTATGCGCCGATCTACCTCGGTACCCATCACAGCACGTACTACGATCAATACGACACGCGTTCGTTCCACCAGCGCGCAGGCGAAATCGACGACGGCAGCGACAATACGCGTGCCGGCTTCAACGACAGTTGAGACGATGCGACCGCTGCTGATCACCGAAAATTTTCCGCCCGATCGCGGCGGTATGGCCCAGTCCTGCGATCGCATCGTGCGTGGTTTGCGTGCGCGTGGTCTCGACCTCGATGTGGTGCACCTGAGTTCGCGTTTTTCTGCGCTGCGTATCGAACAGCACGAACGTGGTCGCCTGATCTGCTGTCCAGTCGCGGATGATCCGGCGCATGCGCTCAACGTGTTGTGGAATGCGCTCGGGCGCGATCCGATTCGCCCTTCGCACATTCTTGCGTTCGGCGGTTTGTTGCCGATGTTGTGCGCGCCGAGCTTCGCGGCGTGGCTGCAGGTTCCGCTCATCACTCTGTTGCGCGGCAACGATTTCGATACCGGCATTTTTTCGCTGAGTCGCGGCTGGATGTTGCGCGACGCGCTCGCGCGTTCGGCCGCGGTGTGTGCGGTCAGCACTGATCATCGCCACAAGGTGTCGAGTTTGTTTCCCGATATTCGCAGCGAATGGATCGCCAACGGCATCGACACAAACGATTGGGCCTTGCTCGACATCGATCGCGATCAGGCGAAAGCATGGCGCGCTGCGCAGGTGCGCGACGGCACACGCGTGATCGGTTTGTTCGGGCACCTGAAGCGCAAAAAAGGCGGTCTGTTTTTTCTTGATGCGCTTGAAGCTTGCGAACACGCCGCACAAGTACATCTGCTGATCGTCGGCGAGATCGAAGCCGAAATGCGTGATCGCCTGCAGGCCTTGCCGCCGCATATCGCATGGACGCACGTGTCGTTTCTCGATCGTCTCGAATTGCTGCGCTGGTATGCGGCGTGCGATTTTGTGGCGATTCCGTCGCTGTACGATGGCATGCCGAATGTCGCACTCGAAGTCGCTGCGCTGGGCATCCCGGTGCTTGGCGCGATGGTCGGTGGCCTCGCCGATCTGCTCGTCGATGGCGACAACGCGCTGGCTTTTGCGCCCGGCGATAGCCACGCCTGCCGACGCGCGCTGGACGCTGCCATAGAAATGCCGGAGTCGATGCGCGTGGCCTTCGGCCGCAACCTGCAAACCACGGTGCTGCGTGAATTCGACCAGCGCACCGAGGCGCGCCGTTATCACGAATTGCTGACCGAAACCGCAGCCAGCACAGCTCGCGATTTGCACAAATCGACCGTGCCAACCCTCCTCAAGGAATACCAGACATGACCGCACGAATCCTGCTGACGTTGAGCCTGTCTGGATTTTTTTTCGCGAGCGGCGCGACGCACTGCGCAACGGCAACAGCGACGGTGGATACCTCCGTCAGTGCGGTGATCGCCGCGGCAAAAGGCACGGAAAAAATCACGATCACGGTCAATGCCGGTCATGTCGAAATCACCACGGCCGACGTAAAACTCATCGCTGACAGTATCGGCGACAAACGCTATTACCATCGCGGAGCAGGCGGCCCGGCGCTGGTCGAAGTCAAATCCGAATCAGTCGGTTTCAAGCTGCGCGCACCGGACAGCAAGCTGTTGTGGAAAATCAAGATCGGCGACGACAAGATCAAGGTCAGCGACAACGAACAAAATGCCAACGCATGGGCGATCAAGACCGATCATGCCGACAAGGCGAAGATCGTCGATCCGGACGAGCACGCCATCGGCGAGGTCAAGTTCAGCAAGGAGACTGGCAAGATCAAGATCAAGGATGGCAGCGATGCCGAGCAGTTCGTGG
>JANXUW010000119.1 GCA_025351985.1 Pseudolysobacter sp. | reverse complement strand
ACGCCAGCGTGCCGGCGACCAGCAAGAATGGCAATCCCGACGAGAAACCGAACAGGAACATCGTCCACGCCGCCGGCTGCGCGAACGCCGTCCAGACCGATGGTCTGGCGCCGCGCGTGGCGGCGCTCATGGCCGACTCATGTGCGGTAGTCGACGAGGTATGGCGCGTGATCGGAAAAGCGTTGCCCGGTGTAGATCGAACAGCTCTGCAAACGCTCGCGCAGCGATGGCGTCACGATCTGGTAATCGATGCGCCATCCGACATTGTTCGCGCGCGCCTGGCCACGATTTGACCACCATGTGTATTCGACCGTATCGGGTTTCAACGCACGGAAACTGTCGACCCAGCCTTGGCCGCCGAACAGCACATCGAGCCACGCGCGTTCTTGCGGCAGGCAACCGGAATTCTTCTGGTTCGACGACCAATTCTTGATGTCGCGGCTGGTGTGCACGATGTTCCAGTCGCCGCACAAAACGTAGTCGCGTCCACTCTCTCGCCACTGCTGCAATTGCGGCGTGAGCCACTCCATCACCTTGAACTTGAATGCCTGGCGTTCGTCGCCCGAACTACCCGACGGAATGTAGAACGACACCACGCTGAGATTGCCGAAACGCGCTTCGATGTAGCGGCCTTCTTCGTCGAAATCCGCCCAGCCCTTGGCGGTACGAACTTCATCCGGCGCATGGCGCGTGTAGATCGCGACACCGCTGTAGCCTTTCTTGGTGCTGGCATCGCGAAAATATACCGAGTAGCCGAGCGGGCGAAACAGCGCATCGGTCAGTTGATGCTCCTGCGCTTTGGTTTCCTGCAGGCACACGACATCGGCGTCTTGCGTGGCGAGCCATTCGAAGAAGCCTTTGGTCGCGGCCGAACGGATACCGTTGGCGTTGAAAGAAATGATGCGCATGAGTTTTGTTCGAGGTGAAAACGAAGGCCACAGAGTAGCCGAATCGATGCCGGTCGCACAGCATCGGACATGCAATAGCAACGTTGCCCGCAACGGGCTTGCTATGATGAACGCTTTCGATATGGGACCGAACTGCATGCACGCTTATCAACGCGACTTTCTCGATCTGGCGCTGCGCCGCGACGCCTTGCGCTTCGGCGAATTCACGCTGAAATCCGGGCGCATCAGCCCGTACTTTTTCAACGCCGGACGGTTCGACAGCGGTGCCGATCTGGCCGCGCTCGGCAATGCTTATGCAGCATCCGTGTTCGCCTCGGATATCGGCTTCGACATGTTGTTCGGCCCGGCCTACAAAGGCATTCCGCTAGCCGCGGCAACGGCCGTCACGCTGGCGACAAAATACGATCGAAATGTGCCGGTGGCGTACAACCGCAAGGAGGCCAAGGCGCATGGCGAAGGCGGCTCGCTGATCGGCGCGCCGCTTGCCGGGCGCGTATTGATCGTCGACGATGTGATCACGGCCGGCACCGCGATCCGCGAATCGCTGGCGCTGATTCACGCACATGGAGCAACACCTTGCGGCGTCCTGATCGCGCTGGATCGCGAGGAGCGCGGCCAAGGTGCGTTGTCGGCAGCGCAGGAAGTCAGCGCCGAATTTGCTATTCCGGTGCTGGCAATCGCTCGGCTGAGCGAATTGCTTACCCTCACGCAGAGCAATCCCATGCTCGCGATGCATCACGCCAAACTCGCTGAATATCGTCAGCAATATGGTGTGTGATACAACGCCAAAATCCGCTTCGTTTTATTCGGCATAACATCGATACCAACCAAAAATTATCGGGGAACAACATGCGAAAATCCGCCCTCCTTTTTCTGCTCGCCACGCTCTGTTGCGGAATCGCCGTCGCGCAGACTACCGGCCATGTGAAATACAAATGGAAAGATGCGCAAGGCAGTCTGCATTTTGCCGATTCGTTGCCGCCGGAGGCCGTGCAAGTCGGCTACGACATCGTCAATGCACAAGGCATCGTCGTCAAACACGTGGATCGCGCCAAGACCCCTGACGAACTGAAAGCCGCGCAGGAAGAAGCCAAGCGCAAACAGGAAACCCAACGCCAGGACGAGCAGCAAAACCGCAACGATCAACAGATGCTTTCCGCGTACGCGACCGTCGAAGAACTGGTCAAGGCGCAACAAGCGCAGATCGATGCGATCGATCAGAACATCACTTCAGCAAAGACCGGCATCGCCAATGAGGAAAAAACCCTCGCCGATTTCCTGGCGCGCGCCGGCGAGATCGAGCACAACGGCCAGCCCGTGCCGCCCACGCTGACCAAACATATCGCCGACCTGCGCAACAGCCTGAATGATCACAACGCTTATATTGCGCGTCGCGAAGCGGAGAAGGTCGATCTGGCGAAAAAATTCGAAGTGCAGCAGCAGCATTACCGGGATTTGGTGAAAGCGGCCAAAGAAGGGCATTGAGTCGACAACCGAATTCACTCACGAGCTAGAAAGCAATGATCACATTCGTGCTGCTTCCAGGGATGGATGGTACTGGTGATCTGTTCGCGCCTTTCGTCACTGCTCTGGGGCCAGCGTTCAAAGTAGTGATTGCGCGCTACCCTGACGATCGAGACTTGGGCTACACCGAGCTCGAGTCCATTGCCCGCGCGATGCTGCCGAGCAATGAGCCGTATATTATTCTTGGCGAATCGTTCTCGGGACCGATTGCAATCTCGCTGGCGGCATCTGCTCCTGCGCAACTGAAGGGCTTGGTGTTGTGCTGCACTTTTGCTCGCAATCCGCGGCCGGGGCTCGCAGCGCTGCGGCAGCTAATTGACTTGGTGCCGATAGGATCAATGTCAGTGCGCCTGATGAGCCATCTGCTTCTTGGCAAATTCTCCAATACAACGTTGCGCTCGATGATCAGGCGCTCGATGGCAAAGATTTCTGCTGCAACTTTGCGTGCTCGTCTTCGCGCGGTGCTATCTGTCGACGTGTCGAACGAACTTGAGAAAACAAAAATCCCACTGCTCTACCTACGCGCCTCGCAAGATCAAATTGTTCCAAGCGCAGCATCTGAATTGATCACTAAATTATGTCGGCACGCGAAGGTTGTGGAGCTGAACGCTCCGCACTTTTTGCTCCAGACAGCATCACTGGATGCATCTCGCGTTGTCAGCGAATTCATGCGCGAAGTCGAAACTACGCTCTAGCGGAGATAATCAAAATGGCAGTTTCAACCCCGCATCCAGCGCCAGCATCTGCTTGCGGAATACACCCTTGATGCGTTCCAGCGCGGGCGCGTCGTCGGCATCGAAACGCAGCACCAGGATCGGCGTGGTATTCGATGCGCGCACCAGCCCCCAGCCGTCCGACCAGTCGGCACGCACGCCGTCGATCTTGGTGACGCGTGCACCATCGAATAACGCGGCTTGCTGGAAATGCTCGATGAATCGGTAGTTCTCGCCCTCGTTCATTTCGAGCTTTAGCTCCGGCGTGCTGACGCCTTTGGGCAGGCTGTCGAAAATTTCCTGCGGCTGGCGCTCTTCGAGATCGCCCGCGAGGATTTCGAGCAGGCGCGCTGCCGCATAAATGCCGTCGTCGAAGCCATACCAGCGTTCGCGGAAAAAGAAATGCCCGCTCATCTCGCCGGCCAGCTCGGCCTGGGTTTCGCGCATCTTCGCCTTGATCAGCGAATGCCCGGTGCGCCACATCACCGGACTGCCGGCGTGTTGCAGGATCAGCGGCTGCAGGTGGCCGGTACATTTGACGTCGTAGATGATGGTCGCGCCCGGATTGCGGCTGAGCACGTCGATCGCGAACAACATCAGTACACGATCGGGATAAATGATTTCGCCGGTGCGCGTGACCACGCCAAGACGATCGCCGTCGCCATCGAACGCGAGGCCGATATCGGCGCCGGTTTTTTTCACCATGAGGATCAGATCCACGAGATTATGCGGATCGGATGGATCGGGATGATGGTTCGGAAAGTTGCCGTCGACATCGCAATACAGCGGCAGGATTTCGCAACCGATGCCGGCCAATACCGCCGGTGCCACCGCGCCCGGAATGCCGTTGCCGCAATCCACCACCACCTTGAGTTTGCGCTGCACCTGCACGTCACCGGTGATGCGATCGATGTATTCGCGTGCGATATCCATCGTCTGCAACGTGCCTTCCCCGTCGCTGAGATCACCGTCGTTAATGCGTCGATACAGGTCGCGAATCGCGCCCTCGGCAAGGGTTTCGCCGCCGAGCACGATCTTGAAGCCGTTGTAGTCGGGCGGATTGTGGCTGCCCGTGACCATCACACCGGAGCCGGCATTCAGGTGATAGGTGGCGAAGTACAAGGTCGGCGTCGGCACCGCGCCGATATCGATCACGTTGCAACCCGCTGCCCGCAGACCCTGGATCAACGCCGCCGACAATTCCGGCCCGGACAAACGTCCGTCGCGACCGACTACGACTTCGAGCAATCCGCGCGCGCGCGCTTCACTGCCGATGGCATGACCGATGCCGCGAGCGACTGCCGCATCGAGAGTTTTGCCGAGCACGCCGCGAATATCGTAGGCGCGGAAGATGCCCGGATCGAGCAATGCAGGCGGCGCGTCCTTGCGCGGCGCGGGCAAACGCGCGATCGGTTTCGCGGCACTTGCCGAAGCAGGCGCGGTCGCCTGATCGCGCAGCGATTGTTCCATCGTCGGACTTTGCTCGTACTTTTCCTGGCGCCGCATTTTGCCAACCAGATGCTGGATGCCTGCCTGCCGCAACCATAGCAATGCGCCGCCCAGCAGCAACAGAACTAGCGCCACGATGAACAGCGCCACGGGTTCGCGTGGCAGCACGATAAACTGATCGGGTTGCGCTATCGAAACACGAAACAGACTGCCGGCAACGGGTACGCTTGATCCCTGCGAATCGTCCGTGCCATCGCCGAGCCGCTCGATCAAATGATCTGCGCCGATGCTGCCCTGGCGCAAATCGATCGGCGCGCCCGATATTGCCGATTGCTGATGAAACAGATTCAGCAACGGCGTCATCGGCAGCTGCAGGTAGGCATACGCGATGGTCGTATGTTCGCGTTGCACCGGCAAAGCTAGCGCCAGATAACGCGGCGTACCCTTGCCATCGGCTTGAGCCTGCGCTGGCGCAGCTTTTTGCAAGCTGTGTGCCTGCACCAGCATTGCCGCACGCGCGTAGCCGAACTTGACCAGGTCGGCGCGCATCACTTCGACGATTTCCGGGCTGTAAAATTCGGCGCCGAGCAACTCCGGCCACTGTTTTTGTATCGCCAGCGCGGCGGCGGTTCGGCCAGCCTCATCGGCGCTGCCCAGTGCTGCCAGCACCGATTCATCGGCAACGGATTGTTCGGCGCGTTTTTGCGTGTCCAGCAGTAAGCGACTCAATGCTGCAGCCTGCTGATCGCGCACTAGCAAGGCCGCTGCGCCCGCATGTTCGGCGCTGTAAATCTGCCATGCCTGCCAGCCGACAAACAAACCACCGACCAGCAATAATGTTGCCGCTGCGAGCAGCAGCAGTCGCGGCCATATCACGCTTAATGCATTGTTATGAGGCATATCTGGATTGGCCCTTTGCCATACGCCGCGATTGCGCGGTTTGTATTGCCACGAAAATTTCCAACGCGCTTGTGTCAGCAATCTTCAAACCACACCCGAATGACCGAAGCCGCCCGCGCCGCGCTCGCTCGCGGCAAACTCGTCCACCAAACGAAACTCCGCGCGCATGACCGGCATCACCACCAATTGTGCGATGCGATCCCCCGGCGCAATAGTAAAGGCCTGCGCAGAACGGTTCCAGCATGAAATCAGCAACGGGCCCTGGTAGTCCGAATCAATCAGACCGACCAGATTGCCGAGCACGATGCCGTGCTTATGCCCGAGGCCCGACCGCGGCAGAATGACGGCGCATAATTCCGGATTGCGAATGTGGATCGCGATGCCGGTGGCAATCAGCACCGATTCTCCCGCTTGCAAGGTTATCGGTTCGTTCGGCGCGGCACGCAGATCCATACCGGCAGAACCCGGCGTGGCGTAATGCGGCAACGCGATACTGGTGCCGATGCGTGGATCGAGAATCTTCAACTCGATCTCGTGAATCAATATTGTTTGTGCAGGAAAACTCATGGACGACCGCTGGCCTGATAACGCTCCAGCACACGCGCCAGCAATTGATGCGCAAGCACCAGCTTCGACGCACGCGGCAGGCATTCGCTGCCTTCGCGCCAGATCACGTTGAGCTGATTGTCTTCCGCTTCGAAACCGCAACCGTTGCCGACGCAATTTGCCGCGATCATGTCGAGATTTTTGCGCAGCAGTTTGGCGCGCGCGTATTCCTCGACCGACTCGGTCTCGGCGGCAAATCCGACCAGAAACGGATGCTCCGGCAACGCCGCGACCTCGGCCAGGATGTCCGGATTTTCGCTCAGCGCGAGCGCCAGACCTTGCCCG
>JANXUW010000107.1 GCA_025351985.1 Pseudolysobacter sp. | reverse complement strand
CCATTTCGAGAGCGACGGAACACCCACCGGCGGTTTCAATCGCGATGGTCGTGCCAACAGTTTGCTGGATCAGGCCGAGCGGCCGCTGCTCGCGCCGCACGAGATGGCCAACGGCACCCACGCCGAGGCGGTGGCGCGTCTGGCCAACGCGAGTTACGCCGACGACTTCCGTCGCGTGTTCGGCAACAACGTGTTTGATGATATCGATGGCGCATTTTTCCGCATGCAGTTTGCGCTGGAAAAATACGAGGCGACCGATCCGGGTTTTCATCCGTTCGATTCCAAATACGATTATTTCCTGGCCGGAAAAGTAAAACTTTCGGCGCAGGAGTTGCGGGGATTTTCGCTGTTCAATCGGCCTGACAAGGGCAAGTGCATGGGTTGTCATCCGAGCACACGCGGCAGTGATGGTTCGTCACCGCTGTTCACCGATTACACCTATGACAACCTCGGTTTGCCGCGCAATGCCGAGATCGCGGCGAATATCGATCCGGCGTATTACGACCTGGGTTTGTGCGGCCCGTTCCGCACCGATCTGGCCGAGCACACCGATCTGTGCGGCGCGTTCAAGGTGCCGACCTTGCGCAACGTTGCCACGCGCCAGGTGTTTTTCCACAACGGCAGTTTCAAGACCTTGACCGATGCGATCCGTTTCTACGTGCGTCGCGATACCAATCCGGAGCAGTTCTATCCGCTCGATGCGGACGGCATCGTGCAGAAGTTCGATGATCTGCCGAGCGAGTTCCGCAAGAACGTCAACGTCGACGAAGTGCCCTACGACCGCCATCCGGGCGAAGCGCCGCGCTTGAACGAAGACGAGATCGCCGATCTGGTCGCGTTCCTGCAAACCCTCACCGATGGCTACGACGCGCTGACGAACACTGCCGATCCGGCGCGCAGCCTGAGCAAATAACGTCGTCAAAAAATCCTGGAGATTCATCGATGCAACGTGCTTTTTCGCTACGCCCGATGGCCGTGGCCATTACCCTCGCCCTGGGCATGGGAATGCTTCCTTGCGCTTACGCAGCCAACGATGACGAAGCCGCATTGCGCGCCGAAGTGGCCGAGCTGCGTGCACAACTGATCGAGCTGAAACATGAGGTGCAACAGATACGCGCGACACCTGCGAGCACGGCGGCAGCGCCGGCCAATGTAGCGACGGCAGCGAGCGTAGCCACATCCGCAACGCCCGCATCGACTGCGCCCGCATCGGCAACGAGTTTGCCGGCAAATGCCGATGCCGCATCGTTGCCGGGTGCCGCGCCCATGCAGAGCAGCATTCTGAACACGGCGGCCTCGGCCACCACGTTGTACGGTTATGGCGAGATGAATTACAGCCGCCCGACCAAGGACAAGTCCGCCACGCAAGCCGATCTGGCGCGCGCCGTGTTCGGCTTCATCCACGCGTTCGACGAGAACACGCGCGTCGTCAGCGAATTCGAGTGGGAGCACGCGATTGCCTCGGCCAGCGATCAAGGCGAAGCCGAAGTCGAGCAGCTCTATATCGAGCATCAATTGCAACCGAATTACGGCGTGCGCGCGGGCCTGATGCTGATTCCGCTCGGCCTGCTCAACGAGCATCACGAGCCGACCAATTATTACGGCGTGTATCGCAACTTCGTCGAGACCGCAATCATCCCATCGACCTGGCGCGAGGGCGGTGTGTCGATGTACGGCAATACCGAATTCGGCCTGAACTGGAGCGCGGGCGTGACCACGGGTCCGGACCTGAGCAAGTGGGATCCGACCTCGCCCGAGGGCAAGGAATCGCCGCTCGGCAGCATCCACCAGGAGCTGCAACTGGCGAAGGCGCGCGACCCGTCGGTATTCGCCGCGGCGAACTGGCAGGGTATTCCGGGATTGACCGTCGGCGGTGGTATTTTCACCGGCAAGATCGGCCAGGGCCAGCCGGGTTTCCTCGCCAACAACGCACGGCTGTTGCTCGGCGAAGGCCATGTACGCTGGCAGACCGGTCCGTTCGATGTGTCGGCGTTGTATACGCGCGGCACGATCAGCGATACCGAAAATCTCAACCTCACTTTCATCGGCAATCCGACGCCCGTGCCGAAGTCGTTCTGGGGCGGTTATGTGCAAGGCGCGTGGCGTGCGTGGGAACACGATGGTTCGGCGATCGCGCCGTTCTTGCGCTACGAGGAATACAACACCGCCGCATCGTACGAAGCCATTCCGCTCGGCTTGGGCGTCGATCCGCTGGTGACTTCCAAACTCTGGACGGCCGGTGTCAACTACTGGCTCAATCCGAACGTGGTGTTCAAGGCCGACTACCAGCAGTTTCGCAACGAGTCGGATCGCAATCGATTCGACCTCGGCGTCGGTTTCCAGTTCTGATCACG
>JANXUW010000094.1 GCA_025351985.1 Pseudolysobacter sp. | reverse complement strand
GAATACCGCGCGGCCGAATCGCGCTTCGAGGAAACGCAAGAACCAGTCGCCCTTGGTGTACGGCACATCGCTCAAGCCATCGTCGGGATCGAGGCCTTTCAGATCGGGCACGAGATGCTGGTCGAGTTTCGGATCGTCGGCGAAACTGCGGCGCAACGCATCGGTGCTGAGCTGGAATTCCATGAGGTCCTGGTCGCGGCCATAGATTGCCTCGACGATGCGGCCCTGCACGTAAGTCGTGAACCCTTCGTTGAGCCAGATGTTGTCCCAGCTCGCGTTGGTCACGAGGTTGCCCGACCACGAATGCGCGAGTTCATGCGCGACCAGCGAGACCAGGCTCTTGTCGCCCGCGAGCACGGTCGGCGTGGCGAAGGTCAGGCGCGGATTTTCCATGCCACCAAATGGAAAACTCGGTGGCAGCACGAGAATATCGTAACGACCCCAGCGATACGCACCGAACAGTTTTTCGGCGGTCGCGATCATTTTTTCGGTATCGGAAAACTCGGTCGCAGCGGCTTTCACCACGCCCGGATCGGCGAAGATCGCGCTGCGCGGGCCGGTCGTCTGCACGGCCATGTCACCGACGCTGAGTGCGAGCAGATACGACGGAATGCGCTGCGGCATGCTGAACTTGAAATCGCCGTCGAGCGCATGATTCACGTCATTGTCGGCACTCATCGCGGAGCGCAATTCCTTCGGCGTGCGGATGTGCGCGGTGTAGGTGAAACGCACCGCCGGCGTATCCTGCAGCGGCACCCACGAACGCGCGTGGATCGCCTCGGATTGCGAGAACAGGAACGGATGTTTCTTGCCCGCGGTCTGCAGCGCATCCAGCCATTGCAGGCCCGACGCATCCGGTGACGTGTGATACGAAATGCGCACCTTGGCCGGCTGCGCGGTCAGCGCGATATGCAGCGCCGAACCCAGAATCGCATCGGCCGGTTTGAGTTCGAATTTCAGCGGCGTGGCAGCGCCCTTGGCATCGAGCGTTTCGACTTTTTCGATCGCCAGATCACGCGTGTCGAGCACAAGATCGCGTGCCGTTTTGTCCTGCCAGTCCAGGCTCAGGTCGGCATGGCCGGACAACACGTGTTTGTCCATCGCGACATCCAGATCGAGATCGAGCGCGGTGATGCGCACCTTGTCCGGTTCGGCGTAGGAATGCGTATCGGCGGCAGACACGAGCGACGAAAACAGCAGCGGCAAAAGGCTGGTCAAACCAGCGAGCAGGCGACGATGGGAAATCATGGCAGGCACCAGAGAAGTGGAATGCCGAGTATGCCAGTTTCGGTGCGCGGATGGCCTGTGCCGGAATGCCTGAGTTAAGTAGCCACCTAGTTAATGGCTATTGGACACACGAAGTCGTAGACCACTTTGTTTGTGGCAGAAAAAGCTTCAGCCGGAATGTCTCCAATCGGCGACCCACAACGATAGGGATAGCCGCCCTCGGAAAGGCTAACGCTGTCGTAAACCTTACCGAGGTTGACGAAGTAGTGCCCGGCAGTATCTGTTGTGATTATTCCATGCTCGCCGGTAGCAGGCATACCTGGCTTACACCTAAGAACAACGTAATAGATTGGGAGGCCGGAAACTGGTTGGCCACTACTATTTGTGATGGTGCCGACTATGGTAACTCCACGAGCCCGTGGAAGCAGCGTGCACCCTGCGAGTCCGCAAGTTACTAATACAAAAACTAATACTTTATAGAAGTTCACGAGCCTCTAACGCTTAAGGCAAAACAGGAGCGCGACAAGCCCGAAGTGACGAACTGCCAATAACCTGCGCACTCGTGTCGGCCAACCTCTTTTCAAAATATTCACACCCGATACCCGCGATGAATCGCGACGATACCCGCCGACAGATTGCGCACATCCACGCGCGCAAATCCGGCCTGCTCGAGCATGCCTTTGAGCACGGCTTGGTTAGGATGTTTGCGGATCGACTCGGCGAGATATTGATAACTGTCGGAATCGTTGGCGAACAGCTTGCCGAGGCGCGGCAGGATCTTGAACGAATGGAAATCGTAGAGCGGCTTGAGAAACTCGGCGCGCACCTCGGAGAATTCCAGCACCAGCAGACGGCCGCCAATTTTCAGCACGCGGTGCATTTCGCCGAGCGCCTTTTGCTTGTCGGTAACGTTGCGCAGGCCGAACGCGATCGTCACGCAATCGAAACTCTTGTCGGGAAACGGCAGTGCCTCGGCGTTGAGTTGCGCGAATTGCAGATTGCCGTGCAGACCGCGATCGAGCAGGCGATCACGGCCGATACCGAGCATCGCGCCGTTGATGTCGCCGACCACGACATTGCCACGCGGGCCAACGCGCGGCAGCATCAGTGCGGCGATGTCGCCGGTGCCGCCGGCCAGGTCGAGCACCGCGTCGCCTTCGCGCACGCCGCTGGTCGCGGTGAAATAGCGTTTCCAGAGTCGATGCACGCCAAACGACATGAGGTCGTTCATGAGATCGTATTTGCTCGCAACCGACGAAAATACCTGACCGACGAGCTGCTGTTTCTGCTCGACCGGAACGTCGCGAAAGCCGAAGTGCGTGGTGGGTTTTTGTTCGTCCATAAGCGAATGGTAGCAGGCTGCGATTGTCAGGCCGAGCGCGAGTGTCCAGCCTGCGCCAAGGCATCGAGATATTGCTGCTGATATTCAGCCTGATGCGTACCGAGATCGTACAACGTGTTCCACGAAAAAATGCCGGTGTCGTGGCCGTCATCGAAGCGCAGCAGTACGCCGTAGTTGCCCATCGGCTCGATCGCGGTGATGTTGACGTGCTGCTTGTTCAGTTGCAGCACGCGCTGGCCCGGGCCGTGACCTTGCACCTCCGCGCTCGGCGAATGCACACGCAAGTATTCGCACGGCAGGCGAAATGTTTCACCGCTGTCGAAGCTGACTTCGAGCGCATGCGAGGCACGATGCAGAACGATATTGGTGACTCTTGGCGCATGGCTCATGGCGGGTTTTCACTCGGTGCAACGGTGGTGGGAGCGAACGTGCGCGGCACCGCCACGCCCATGCCGAATTGCGTGCCGATCACGCGATAGTTGGCCTGCAGCCATTGCCGAATCGGATCGGTCGGCGTGGCCAGCTCCCAAGTGTATTGATCGAGGATGACGCGATCCGGTGACGTTTTTTTCAACTGCGCGAGCACCATTGCGGATAAACGCGGACTCAGGCTGTAGCCGTAGTCCGCGAGCGCCAGCCACAGGTTCATCACGCCGGTCGGCGGCGGCTTGCCGGCGTATTTGTAGATGCCCGGATACACGCCGAAAACGAACAGGCTCTCTTGCGGTTTCAACTGCGTCGCGAGTTGCGTACCGAGGTTGGCGCTATCGACAAATACGCTGCCGTACTTGTGCTCGCTCCATGCACGCGCATCGAGACGGTATTGCGGCAGCACGCGATAAATACCGAATCCGACGAGGAAAATAACCAGAGCCGCGCTGCCGATGCGTCGTCCGCGCGCCAATGAAAGCGTATCGAGCATCAAGGCCATCGCGATGCAAAGCAGCGGCAACAGCAATTGGTAGTAGTGCGGGAAAAACCATCTGGGCAACGCCACGGCGACCATCGTGCCAAGCAGCCAGACCAGATAACCGCGCCACCACCGGGCGTGCTCGCCGGCGATGCCGAGCAACACCGCTGCGACCGATACGAACAGGATGATCGCCTGCGGCAGGAAAAATGCCGGCAGCAGGTTTTTCGCCGAAAATCCGAGCAGGATATTTTCGAGCAAGCTCTGACCCGCATGACGCGCGTATTCCTGCGGATACACGAACAAGATCTGCCAGGCTTCCGCCAAGCTGCCATGCAGCCAGAACCACGCCAACAGCAGCGCCCAGCCGAGTGCGCCGGTCGCCGCGACAGTCGCGATCTGGATCAAGCCGAAACGGCGTATCGCCATCACCGGCACGCTGCGCGCGAGCTGCAGCAACAGCAGCATCGCGACCGGCGCAATCACCACCGGCTTGTACAAACTCGCGAGCAAAAACAGCAGGCCGCCGCCGATACTTTGCACCCACGCGATCCGCTGCGCCGGCAATGCCCACAGCAGCGCCACGCCCCAGACCATCGCCGCATTGATGAACACTTCGGTGTTCGGTTGATTCGCCTGCAGTTCGAGATCGGAGCACAGAAGTGTCCAGCACGCCGCGGCGGCGATGCCAAGCCAGGGCCGCTGCAACGAACGCGCACCGAGCCAATACAGCCCGAGCATCGTCGCGATGGCCGAGACCACACCGAGCAGATAGGTCTGCGCCGGCCCCATGCCGACGGCGAACTCGGCCAGTGCATACGTGACGAATATCGCAGGCGGCTTGATGTCGATCAGGTCGGTGTAGAGCGAGCGCCCTTGCAGCAGGTAATGGCCGATCCACGCATAGATATCGAGGTCGCGCTCCAGCGGCTCGGAATATGTGTGCAGGCGCATGCAGGCAATCAACGCCGCAAACAGCAGCAGCAAGATCAGGTGCACACGATATTCGGTCCAACGCATGAGCCACTCCGGGCATCGGCAAAATCGCGGTGTGAAGAGTAGCGTAGCGTCGCGGATTGCGCACGGAGAAACGCAACGCTTGCGGCTCTTGCACGGCGCCGCGGCATAATGCGCATCCAGTGCGCACCATGAGAGCGGCATGTCCGACATCATCATCTACCACAACCCTGCCTGCGGCACCTCGCGCAATACACTCGCGATGATCCGCAATGCCGGGATCGAACCGCAGGTGATCGAATACCTCAAGACGCCACCGACGCGGGATGAACTGATCTCACTGATCGAACGACTGGCGATTCCTGTGCGCGCGCTTTTGCGGGAGAAAGAACCGGCGTTTCACACGCTCGGACTGGATGCGACCACGGCGAGCGATGCGTTATTGATCGATGCCATGCTCGAACATCCGGTATTGATGAATCGCCCGATTGTGACCTCGCCGCGCGGTGCACGACTGTGTCGGCCAGCGGAGCAAGTGCTTGAGCTGCTGCCGACGGTAGATTGAGCTTTCGGCATCGTGGCTTTCTTTTGCGCGTCGCTTAGACGCAGGCTATCTCAGCCCGTCATTCCAGCCTACGCTGGAATGACGGGCTCTGATGTTTTCGCGATCCGAGAGAC
>JANXUW010000090.1 GCA_025351985.1 Pseudolysobacter sp. | reverse complement strand
GATCAAGCAGACGGCCGGGCGTTGCGACAAGAATATCCACGCCGCGACGCAAGGCCTGCATCTGCGGACCCATACCGACGCCGCCGAAGATCGCGGCGCTGGTCACGCCCACATACTTGCCGTAGGCGCGGATGCTGTCATGCACCTGAGCGGCGAGTTCGCGGGTCGGGGTGAGGATCAGAGCGCGCACCTTGCGTGAGGCATTCGCGGGTTTGCGGCCTTCCGGATACAGACGCTCCAGCATCGGCAGCGAGAACGCTGCGGTTTTGCCGGTACCGGTTTGTGCGCCGGCAAAAAGGTCGTGACCTGCAAGCGCTGCCGGAATGGCTTCGCTCTGGATCGGGGTAGGCTGGGTGTAACCCTGTTCAGTCAGGGCACGGTTGATCGCGGGCGACAGCCCGAAAAGTTCAAAAGACATGGTGAAGCTCCTAAAAAGTAAAACCCGGAGCGTTCCCTTAGAACCGCGCTGCAGGGCGAATGATTCGGCGCCTGCGCAGGATGCGGAGAGGCCGCGTTTGAGCGTCGAGACCGAGCGGGCGTGAGGCCGAGATGCGTACACGGAAACGATTCGAGGAATCTGTTTCAGGCACAACGGCTATGGGCATCCGAAGGGGAAACCGAGAAGCGGCGCAACAAACAAGACGGACTATACGCGAACTCAGGCTTCCAAGCTACTGATTGTTTTCAACTGTTGCACTGCAGCGTGCATTGCGTTCAGGAAGCGACTTCCAAGATGCGATGCGCCAACGCTTCCTTGAGACAATCACCTTGGACGAGATTTCATGTTCTGCGAATGGACAGCAGGCATGCGTGTGGCTGTGTTTGCGCCAAAAATTATGGCATGCTCCTGAAATAAGAATTATTAGCATTTGAGGGCATTATGATGCGTCATGAAATTCTGTTGATGAGCGCTGCGATTTCGTTTTTCTGCGTGAGCGCATTCGCCAATCCTGCGGGCGAGCCCGCTGCCGCGAATGCCAAACCCGGTACAGGCAAGCCGGCTCAGGCGACGCCTGACAATGCCTCGCTGCAGCGCGAGATCGAACAGCTCAAGCGTCAGGTCAAGCAATTGCAGCCGGACATCACCGAGGCAATGCTTGGATTGCAGATCCGTCATGCGCGATTGTGGTTCGCCGGCGAATCCGGCGATTGGACACTGGCGGCATTTCAGGTGCACGGTTTGCAGGATGGCCTGGAGGGTATCGTTGACACGTATCCCGAACATGCGGCCTTGCAACCCGAGCGCCTCGGCGATATTTTGCCCGCGATGATGGGCGCGCCGATGAAAACCCTGCGCGCGGCGGTCGACAATAAAAACAAGGCTGAATTCGAGCGTGCGTTCGATGGCGTTTCAGCCGCGTGCACGGGTTGCCATGCGGTCGCGGGTTTTACTTTTCTGCAGATCCATCGGCCGAAAACGCCGTTGCTGGATAATCTGAGTGGTACGTCTGTAGCGATATCTGCGGCGAAATAGCGGCGAGGTCAGCGTGCAGCGTCAGGTAAATCCGATCACAGTGGAATGCGCTTGGCGCTGTCGTAATGCTGGCGCCAATAAACGTTGCTGAGATAATCCAGTCTGACCACGCCGCCTTCGTTCGGTGCATGCACAAAACGGTCTTCGCCGACGTAGATGCCGACGTGCGATGCGTGTCGGCTTGTGGTGTCGAAAAAAATCAGATCGCCGGCCTGCAACTCGTTGCGTGCGACCGAGGGAAGTTGCAAGTCGGCCAGATCGCCCACGGTGCGCGGCAAAACCACACCAGCGGCGTCGCGGAACACAAAGTCGACCAGGCCACTGCAATCGAAACCGGTTTCCGGTGTGTTGCCACCGTAATGATACGGCGTGCCGACCAGGCCGATCGCGCGGAATAAAATGTTGTTGGCGGCTGTCACACCCTGGCGCGCTGCCGGTGCGGTAAAGCGAGGCAACGTGGCTGATGTCGGCTTGCTACGCTGGTTTGAACACGCGGCGAGCAACAGACTCAGGCACAGCAAAAAATGCAGCGGGCGATAACGGGACAGGGCATTCGACATGCCTATAAAATCCGGTATGCAGCAAGCGCTGTCAATTACATCGTGCAGATGCCATGCATCTCGCCGATCGCATGCGAACAATGACGCGGCGGGTTCAACTCGCTACTCTACGCAACTTTCCCGTGAGGACGCTGCATGAAAGCCGAAACGAATTCCGTGGTGAGTTTCCATTATTCCCTGACCGACGAGGTGGGTGAACCGATCGAGAATTCGCACGAACGCGAACCGATGAGCATTCTTCTCGGCGCGGGCAATATCATCCCCGGACTCGAGTCGGCGATGGCCGGGCGCGAAGCCGGCGATCGATTCGATGTCACGGTCACACCGGAACAAGACTACGGCGAACGTCGCGACGGTTTCACCCAGCGCGTGCCGAAAAAATATTTCGAGCAGGCGCAACGTCTGAAACCCGGCATGACCACGCTGCTGAAAACCCAGGACGGCAGCCAGCGTATGGTGGTCGTGATGAAAATCGGGCAAAGTGTGATCGATGTCGACTTGAATCATCCGATGGCGGGCAAGACGCTGAACTTTGCGGTGGAAATTCTGGATGTGCGCGCGGCCAGCGAGGAAGAAATAGCACACGGGCATGCGCATGCGGAAGGTGGTCATCAGCACTGACTTCTGCGGCGCCTTAACATATCGGGGCAAGGAGATTGGTATGCCAAAACTGCACGAATGCAACGTTGTCGATCTGCGCCCGACGCAGATCACGGTCGGCATGTTTGAGGTCGAGGACAAGCGCAAGATGCTCGCGGCGTTGGGCAAGCACGAGCGTCGCGATTTTCTCGAAGCGCACGCAATTCCTGCCGTGCGTGGTCTCAAAAGCAAGTTGTACATTACTGATCATCATCACCTTGGTCGAGCCTTGTTCGACGATCGCTTCGATAGCGCATTCTTTCTCGTGGAAGCCGATCTTTCAGCGCTTGATGAAACCAGTTTCTGGCAGCACATGCATCAGCAGCAGTGGGCGCATCCGATCGATGCGGCCGGCAAGCGCCGTGATTACGAGAGTATTCCGCATCATTTGGAAGGCCTGCTCGATGATCCGTACCGTAGTCTGGCTGGTTATGTGCGCAACTCGGGCGGTTATGAAAAAACAACTGCCGCTTTTGCCGAATTTCTGTGGGCCGATTTTTTCCGCACGCGGATCGCGCTGGGCGGTACGCGTGGCACATTCAACCGCGCTGTCGAACGCGCGGTGGCGTTGGCGCACAGCGAGGCGGCGCATGGTTTGCCGGGTTATTTGCCGACCGCAAAAAGCTGACGGCGCCGCCTTGTCGACTGGCGTTTCAGACCCAATCTCTGTATAAAGCGCAAGCCTGCGTAGCGCAATAGGTGTTGTCGGCAATAGCAGTCCGTACTTGAGTTCCGCTCGTTACTCTCTGACATTGCATCACCCTGAAATCCCAGCCAGTGCCCGCAAGGGTGAAATATCTCCATTGATTGAAGGTTATACATATGTCAGATCAGCTGATTGGAACCGTAAAATGGTTCAACGATGAAAAAGGTTATGGGTTCATCAGTCGCGAAGGCGGCAGTGACCTGTTTGTGCACTTCCGCTCGATCGTCGGCACGGGCCGTCGCGGTCTGGTCGAAGGCCAGAAAGTGCGCTTCACCCTCGGCGAAGGCCAGAAAGGCCCGCAAGCCGAAAACGTCGTTCCCGAATAATCACGTTTTCTTTATCAGCGCGCGGAACTACTGCTTCGCGCGCTGATCTCAATGCTCGGTAATGTGCAGCGCGGGTTTTCTCCGCAGCACGCAATGCATTGATTGTTTTATCCCGTCTTCCACGGATGCCGCGTATCATGCGCTGGTATTTCGTGGCGTATAACTCGACTGCTGTGTCATTCAGCGGTCGAGCTGTTTCTTGCGCTGCTCACGCGCGCGTTTCTGCGGCGAGATATTTGCTCGTCGCCCTCATAGAGGATCCACCGATGCTGACACTTTCCGTGCGCGGTCTGCCGCGCTCCACTACCGAACAGTCTCTGAGTGAACTGCTCTCACGTCATGGTCGGGTGCATAACCTGAAAATGGCCAAGGATTTGTTCTCCGGCGAATGCCGCGGTTTCGCCACCGTTGAAATGGAAGGGCATGAGGCGCGCAACGCGATCGCCGCCATGGATGGTTCCAGCGTCGAAGGTGGTCAATTGCGTGTCGGCCTCGACAAGCCGCGCGTTGGTCGTGGTGGCGGTCGCCGTTAAAGTCAAACTGAGCCGATCCCGCAACGGGATTGGTTTGTTAGTGCCGGCGCCGGCCTGACCGGCGCGGCAGATAAACGCGCCGATTGATCCCGGCGCGTTTTGCATCTCAAGATTCGTTAGTCATCGAAACCGGTTCACGCATCGGCGCGTCGCCGATTTTTTGTGCGCCGGACCATTCGACGCTGATTGCTCGCCGAATTTTTTCCGCGCGGGCCAAGCCAGAATCCTTCGCTGGCTCTACAATCGCGGCATGAGCGAAAAAAAATTCGACGTGGTGATTCTCGGCGGCGGCGTGATCGGCCTGGCCTGTGCGCTTTATCTGCTCAAGGCCGGTCGCAGTGTGGTGGTGATCGAACAGGGCACCCCGGGCTGCGGCAGTTCGCATGGCAACTGCGGCACGATCACACCGAGTCACGCGACGCCGCTGGCGATGCCGGGACTCACGGCCACCGCACTGCGCTGGATGCTGCAGGCCGATGCGCCGTTGTACATCAAGCCGCGCCTCGATCTCGCGTTGCTGTCGTGGTTGCTGAAGTTTCAGCAGCACTGCAATTGGGCGGATTTCCGGCGTATCACTGCCATCAAGGCGCCGTTGCTGATGCGTTCGCGCGAGTTGCTTGAACAACTTGTTGCCGCCGAAAAACTAGACTGCGAATTCGAAAAGACCGGCACGATGTACGTGTACCGCGATCCGCAGTCACTGGAGAAATCGCAATGGCTGCCAGAAGCGCTGAACGCTGTCGGTGTGCCGATCGAAACCATCGACGGTGTCCGTGCGCGTGCCATCGAACCCGCGCTCAATGATAGCGTCCTCGGTGGTTATCTCAACCCGGCCGATGCGCACCTGCGCCCGGATCGTTATCTTGCCGAACTGACGCGATGCGTGCACGAGCACGGCGGCGAGATTCGCGAATCAACCAAAGTCACCGGGTTTCGCTGTGGCACACGGAGCATTGATGCCGTGCTCACTGACCGCGGCGAAATCTGCGGTCGCGAGATCATGCTTGCGCTTGGCGCATGGTCGTCGTTGTTCGCCAAACAATTGAATCTGCGTTTGCCGATCCAGCCCGGCAAAGGTTATTCGGTAACGTATGACCGCCCGGATATTTGTCCGCGTATTCCGCTGGTGCTGAAGGAGCGCAGCGTCTGCGTGACCGGCTGGAGCAGCGGTTATCGCCTCGGCAGCACGATGGAATTTTCCGGTTACGATACGCACCTCAACCGCACGCGACTCGATGCGTTGGCACGGGGCGCGGCAGAGTATTTGCACGAGCCGGTCGGTGCGCATATCGCTGAGGAATGGTACGGCTGGCGACCGATGACCTATGATGATTTGCCGATCCTGGGGCGCAGTCCGGCGCACGACAATCTGACCCTGGCTACCGGCCACGGTATGCTTGGCGTAACCATGTCCGCCGTTACGGGAGTGCTGATCAGCGAATTGCTTTGCGACCAATCGCCATCGCTGGATATGGCGCCTTACAGTCCTGCGCGTTTCAAATAATCGAGGAAAAAGAATGCATCTGGAGAAAATTTTTGGGTTGGCATTTGTGTTTGCTTTTTCATCGCCTGTTTTTGCTGCCGATGCCAGCAAAACCGATGCTGTCGACGTGGATTTCCAGTGGGGCGTGAAGGTGCCGCTGCGTGATGGCGTGAAACTCAACGCCACCTTGTATCGTCCGCATGCGCAGAAAGATGCGCTGCCGTGCATCTTCACACTGACGCCCTATATCGCGCAAAGCTATCATG
The DNA here is from genome assembly GCA_025351985.1 of Pseudolysobacter sp. Lineage (GTDB taxonomy): Bacteria > Pseudomonadota > Gammaproteobacteria > Xanthomonadales > Rhodanobacteraceae > Pseudolysobacter. The sequence goes on along the minus strand of JANXUW010000090.1, from coordinate 807 downwards.
ATCGTGCGATGTATTTCGCCGCACACGGTTTTGTTTTCGCCACGATCGACGTGCGTGGTCGCGGCAACTCGGAAGGCGAGTTCACGCCGCTGTTGCAGGAAGCGAAAGACGGCCACGATATCGTCGAGTGGCTCGCGCAACAGCCGTATTGCAATGGCAAGATAAGCATGTGGGGCGGCTCCTACGCAGGCTACGATCAATGGGCTACGGCAAAGGAATTTCCGCCGCACCTGAGCAGCATCGTGCCGGTCGCGTCACCCTACGCCGGCATCGATTTCCCTCGCCGCAACAACATCGCTTATCCGTACGATGTGCAGTGGCTCACGTTCACCAGCGGTCATGCTTCGCAAGACAAGATTTTCGGTGACGGCAAATTCTGGACCGCCAAATTCAGCGAGCTTTTTCTGCAGCATTTGGCATTCAACGACATCGACAAGATCATTGGCAATCCGTCGCCGATCTTCCAAACCTGGGTGCAGCATCCGATGCACGACGCGTATTGGGATAGCTTCAATCCGAGTGCCGAACAACTCGCGAAAATCGATCTGCCGATCCTCACCATCACCGGTCAGTACGATGGCGACCAACCTGGCGCGCTGATGCACTACACCCAACACATGGCCAATGCCAGCGAACACGCGAAGGCGCGGCATTATCTGATCATCGGGCCGTGGGATCATCCCGGCACGCGCACGCCGCAGGCCGAGCTTGGCGGCTTGAAATTTGCTGCCGCCAGCGTGCTCGACATGAACAAGTTGCACGAAGACTGGTGGAACTGGACACTGAAATCCGCTACCAAACCGACGT
>JANXUW010000078.1 GCA_025351985.1 Pseudolysobacter sp. | reverse complement strand
CAGCGACCGATGCCGCGCACCTGGATGAGGTGTTCGATGATGTCGAGATCGCTCATGCGCGCGAGCTTTGCCGCGGTCGGCACGATACCCGCATCGGCTTTCTCGGCGAGGTCGCGCAAGGCCGCGCATTTGTTGCGCGATACGCCGGCAGCGCGGAATTGTTCGTCACTGACAGCATGGATGCCGGCGGCACTGAACCGCCGTCCGCGCGGCAGATGTACTTCGACCCGGCCGACGATCGTCGCTGCGGCCTTGCCGGAAAGTTGCTGATAGAGAATGGCGCGGGCGAGCGCGTCGACCGGCTGAAAAGGCCGCGAATAATCCTGCTCGATATCGCCGATACGCGTTATCCATTTGGCAAATTTCCGATCGCATTTTTCGAGATGCGCACGGGCGATGACAAGATCGAATCCGCGCGGAATAATTGCTGAGGGCATGTGTGGGGCCGAGCCGGGTTGAAGCCCTCGACTTTACCGAGTCGACCGCCGCGGCGCCAACAAAACCGCAAAAAGAAACAGCCATCAATCCGGGCCGCGGATTGATGGCTGTGGTCGAAGCACCCGCCAAACGTTGCGCCTCAGCGCAGCGTCGTGAAGTGATTACGGATGCGGCACGAAGCTGATAACCGTTGGTGCGCCGGTTGCCGCGGTGATCGAATCGATCGGCATGGCGTGATAGTTCACGGTCAGCCAGCGGCTGAGCTGGCTGGCGTAATACGGCGAACCGATCACGTCGCTCGGGCCGCCCGGAATCACTTCGACCGCGTTGATCGGCGTTGCCATCTCACCGACAAAACGCCGCGCCGGACCACCGCCGAACATGAAGCCGTTCAGGCTGTTGGCGCGGATATCGTGGCTGCCGACGTTGATCGTCTGCCAGCTGCCGTCACGCGCGACACCCGGAAGATTCGCGCCGAGATCGCTGAAGCCATACGGGTTGCCTGCGCTCGGAACGCTGAAAGGCGCACCGAGCGGATGCGAGAACACGATGCGATGCAGTGCACCCCAGTGGTAATCGGCTTGGTGCGTCGAGCCGCCGAATGCCGCCGCAAAATCTGCACTGGCAAAACGCGCGAGGCCTTGCTGCAGACTCTTGAGCAGGACGTAATCGCGACCGGCCTGCGGTGTCGGTGCGCCGGTGACGTTGAAGAAACCAACTCCAGCCGCACCCTTGCCGCCCGTCGCATCGAACGCATCAAGCTGGAACTTGAATGCGACATACGCATCCGATCCATCCGGCAGATAACTGGCGAGTCCGAGCTTGGTCAGCGTGGCGTCAATGCTGTTCTGCACCGCCATGCTGCGCCAGATCCCGAAAATGCTGGCCGCGACACTGGCATCGAGTTGCTGTTGGGTCGGATGCGCCGGCAACAGCGGTGAATTGCCTGCGTCGTAACCTTGCGGCAAACCGGTCGGTGTCGAGAAATCCCACGCGGTGAGGCGCGAGATCGCTTCGGTCACCTGCGGATCGGCGGCGAGCGCGGCGAGTTGCGGCCACGCACCGCTGGCACTCGCATTGCTGTAGGCGGCGAGCAAATGCGGCAATACCAATTCGGCATCGAGCGATTGCGTATTGCCCTGCAATTGCTGCATATCCTGCATCGTGATCTTGTGACCGTCGGCGATGAACTCGCTGAGCTTGCGATCGATCTGGCCCATGCGATAGGCATCGAAATTGAAGTTCAGATAGTAGATGCCGCCGCCCGGCCGCTGTTTGGCCAGCGGATTGTTGCCGAGCGTGATACCGATCGGATCGTTGTTGGCGTTGGCGATGTAACCCTGCGCCGGATCGACGACGAACGGCATTTCGCTGGCAGGCAGGATTTCATACGGCAGCGCCTGATTCGGTTGCGGATGTTGTACCGGCAGCCAGTCGTGATGCAGCGCACCCGAACCGTCGCGGATCAGCCACGGCGGAATGCCGCCGCCTGGCGCGTTGCCGTTCTGCAGATCGTCGCGAACCGGCGCTTCGGCACTCGTGAAATACGCGATGTGACCGTCGGTATCGCTGTAGGCAAAGTTCTGCGAACCGACGTCGAAATAACTCAGCGCGGTCTTGAAGTCGGCGAGGTTCTGCGCGCGGTTGATGCGGCGGAACGATTCCAGCTCGAACGTCGGTCCCCAGCCGGTGTATTGCACCGACAAACCGACGTTGCCGGACAACTGCACCATCGGCCCGTTATTGCGGCGCGGAATGATCACGGTCACGGCGCCGTTGAGGTAACCGATCGAATTGTCGCGCACGAGATTATCGAGTGTGCCGGCCTTCATCTGGTTGACGAAATAACTCTGGAATTCCCACTGCACTGGTTCTTCCACGCCATTGTGCATGGTCGCGTACGGCAGCCCATAACTGTTGAGATGGAACGTTTCCTTGAACGTATCGGTGACATCCAGCCCGTTGGTGGTGGTGCCCCAGCAGACTTTCTGGTTGCAACCCTGGATTACTCCGGGCGTACCCGGCACGCTCACGCCGCTGACATTCAACGGTTGCGCGTAGCGGCTGTCGCTGGAATACAAATGCACCTCGTTGAACACTGGCGGCAGCGCGAGACTCAGATGCGGATCGTTCATCAACAGTGGTTTGCCGGTGGCGGTGTACTGGCCACTGACCACCCACTCGTTACTGCCGGCGCGATCTTCGCGCGCTTTCAGATGCGGCGCGATGAAATCGACGTTGGCGATCTTGGCGCGGTAGGCAATTGCCAACGCCAGCGTATCGTCGTCGACCAATTGCGTTGGCGTATTCGTTGCGGCGGCAAGCGTCGGCAGGCTCGATGCGAGCGAACTGTGCGCAAGTGCCGATGTCGTGGCAGAACCGCTGGTGCTGGTGCTCGCCGTGGGCACGAAATTCGGAATCGTGACGCGATTGTCCGGCGGCGCAAATCGATTGGTGTCGCCGAAAAACAGCGCGACCGGATCGACATGCGCGGCGGCAGCGGCTTGCTGGAATGCACCGAATTGAATGGTGCGATCGATGTCCAGATCGAACGACAACTGGAATGCCAGCGCCTTGCCGACAATGACGGAATCCAATGACGTCCACGGATCGGCACGCGAGAGTTGCAATGCGCCATATTCCGGCGGCAACGGCTGCGTGCTGAGCCAGAAATTCACGCCGTTTGCGTATGCCTTGAGCCAGCCGCGCGAATCGTCCGACATCGCGTTGAGCGTAGCCCACGACGCGCGGCGCAGGCCGAGCGTGCGGGTCTGTACGTCACTCGCGAGTTGCGAGGCGCCGACCAGTTCGGACAAGGTGCCGCTGACTTTGCGCCGCGTCAAATCCATCTCGAAAAATCGATCGCGCGCGTGCATGTAACCTTGCAGGAAAGCGACGTCGTTATCGGTCGATGCCTGGATGGTCGGGATGCCCTCGACATCGTAGGAAATCGTGCCGGGCGCGCTCAAACCAGGCGCGGTGATCGTATCGGCGAATGCCGTTGCGGCCATCCCGCTGCCGCACAATATTGCGATCAAACAACAGCGCAGATACGTGCGCGCTACCAACTTCTTAGCCATACCATGTCTCCCCGATTTTTGGATAACCCAGAACACCGCAGACATCTGTTTTCATATCGCGGGCCGGTGCTTGCATGACGGCAGAAAACGATCTGGCGCGACAACTGAAAGCATGCAACGGTCCGCGTATGGCGGATGCAAACAAGTGTTTCAAACTTTGTGCGAACCGATTATGCGCCGGCTTCGCGCGAGCCTGTTAACGCAGCGCAGCAATGCCTGCGGCACGACGTTTGTATTGACGATCAGACCGCGGAAATGGTTTTTTCCGCTCGCATTTGCGCGCACGGCAAATACGTCAATCATCGCGCGACCGGGGTATTTCAGATGCCGTATTGCTTGCGTTTGCGATACAAGGTCGATGAGTCGATGCCAAGCAATTTCGCGGCATCGTCGAGCGATTCGACACTCGTGACGAGGGCCGTGATGTGAGCGCGTTCGAGATCGGCGATGCTGATTGCATCGCCGGCACGTGGGCGAACGCCGCCGCGATCGCGTGCGACTTCGACGATGCCCAGATGCGCGGTTTGCACCTCTGCATCAGTGCAGATGATCGCCGCACGCTCGATGACGTTCTGCAGTTCGCGCACGTTGCCCGGCCACGGATATTTTTTCAGCTGCTGCATTGCGTCGGCACTGAATCCGCGTGCGGGTCGGCGATACGCCTTGACGTAGCGCGCGAGCGCAGCTTCGGCCAGCGCCGGCACATCTTCGCTGCGTTCGCGCAGTGGTGGAATTACCATCGTGATCACGTTGAGACGATAGAACAGATCTTCGCGGAAGGTTTTTTCCTTGACCATTTCCGCGAGGTTGCGATTGGTTGCGGCAATGATGCGCACGTCGGCGATGCGCGTTACCGGATCGCCGACGCGTTCGTATTCCTTGTCCTGGATGAAGCGCAAAAGTTTCGGCTGCAACGGCAGCGGAAAGTCACCGATTTCATCGAGAAACAAGGTACCGCCATCGGCCTGGCTGACACGTCCGCTGGTGCGTTCGGTGGCGCCGGTGAAAGCGCCTTTCTGGTGGCCGAACAATTCGCTTTCCATCAGTTCGGAGGACAACGACGGACAGTTGATCGTGACGAATCCCGCTTTGGCGCGATGACTCCAGTGATGGATCGCGCGCGACAACATGCCCTTGCCGGTGCCCGACTCGCCAAGCAGCAAAATGCTCGCATCGGTATCGGCCACTTGCCTGGCCATCTGCACCACCGCGCTCATCGCCGGATTGGCGCTGATCATCTCGCCTTTATACGTGCTGCCGGCATCGGCTTCGAGTTGCTGTACGCGCATTTCGAGGTGCCGCGTCTGCACTTGTTTGTCGGCGCACAAACGCAACTGTTCGGGCGAACACGGCTTGACCAGATAATCGGTCGCGCCGGCATGGATCGCCTTCACCGCGGTACTGATGTCGGACTGCGCGGTGGCCATCACCACGCGCATCCACGGCGCGATCTCGCGCAACTGCGGCAGCAAGTCGAGGCCGGATTCGTCGCCGAGATTCAGATCGAGAAAACATGCATCGAACACTGCCGCATACGTCTGCGCGCGCGCCTGCTCGCTGTTCTGCGCGGTAGTCACGGCATACCCCGCGTCTTCCAGGCAATAACGAAACGTGCGCAGGATGGATTTGTCGTCGTCCACCAACAGGATTCGGCCTCGCGGCGTGGTGTCGTTTGTCATGGAATACGGCCTCGCTGATTTTCAAAGATGACGAACTCTACGCGCACAGCGTGATTTTTTGTTGAAGAAACTCTGAACGCGCACGGTTTGATTTTTAGCGCGGTGCGCCGACCTTGCAGCGCGCCCGGCGTAATCGGCAGGCTCATGCATCTTGCAACCGACCAATCCGAACCTTGGCGACCAAACGCCTGTTCTCAAGCGATTTTTCCAGTTCGGTGTCGTTGGTACGAAAGTTGATTGATGTACCGCAAGTGTTGCGACACGATTTAATGCGTGTCGTGCCAGCAATGATTTTTCGATAGCTGTATTGCACCGAAAATCATCCGCATCAGCACAAACCGGAGACCATCATGACCAAGCCAGCCGCCACATTGAACGAGCTCATCGAGATTACTCGCGATGGCGAGCATTTCTACTCCGACGCGATCGGCCAGGTGAAAAGTCCGCACCTAAAAACTGTTTTTCGCGCCATTGCGGATGCCAAAGTGCAACTCATCAGCGCACTGTCGCAACATGTACGCGCTCGCGGCGAACAGCCGTCGAATGATCGTACTTTTGCCGGCAGTTTTCGCGAGCTGTACACCGATGTGCGCGCCAAGCTGTCGCACGAAAAAGATGTCACCTACGTCGCCCAGCTTGAACAATCCGAAGATCGCCTGCTGCATGCCTTTCAGGAAGCATCCGAAGACGTCACCGATGACAGCGTAAAGCAGGTAATCGCGCAGTATCTGCCGAAAGTACGGTTGTGCCACGACCAGATGCGCAATCTGAAAATGTCGATGGTCGATTAGTAAATTCACGAAAAAATCAAGCCTGCGCGTGCGCTCTGGATTGCCACGTATCAGCAGCAGCCGGAAAGATATTCCGCTATTCAACCATGGAGAAATCACCAATGAAAATGACCAATGTCTCTTTGCTCGCCGCCGCCATGACCGCGTGTCTTGCGTTATCCGCATGCGGCCCGCAGTCGGCTGAAAAGACCCAGCAGGATGTCGCCGCGGCAAACGCCAAAGCGGCGGAAAACCTGCGATTGGCGCAGGACAAACAAGCCAAGGTAGTCGCCGACGCGACACGTGATTTGCAGAAAACGCAGGAGCAGGCGCGCGATGCCATCGCCGAAAAACGCGCGGATGTCACGGATGCGGCCAACACCGCCGGCAAGGATGTGGCGAAGGCCAGCGCGAGTTATGTGCGTGACGCCGCCGATGCCCAATACGACGTCGTCAAGACCAAGGCCGAGGGCGATTACAAGGTGGAACAACAGCGCTGTGGCGGTCTGGCCGGCGACGCCAAAGATGCATGCAATACGCAGGCAAAAACCGCTTACGAACTTGCCTTGTCGAATGCCAAGGCAGATCTGGATCGGGCCAAGCGCACGGCAGCGACCACGCAAAACCGCGGCGGTTAATTCACCGCCAACGTGTTCCGCCCGAACAAGCGGGAGCGGTTGAATCCCGCTCCCGCTTGTTCCATTTTTTGCGCCCGAGTTCAGAAACTGCTGACACTTGAATCCGACGAGATTCGCAACGACGTTCGATATCGTTACCGGGTTCGATTTGGGTTAGGCTGCGCATTCCCCTTGGCTCGTCAGCGATAGCGCAATGGCAATGGCATCCGCAAGACCGATTGGACGCGGCGCACTGGTATCGCTCAGCCTGGCGATTCTTCTGCTGCTGATTTCCTCGTTCATCTCGATTGCCAGCACCACATCGTCCAATGACTTGTTCAGTGCCCAGGTACAAGCCACCAATATCAATCAGGCGCTGGCCGGGTTGGAGAAGCTGTTACTGGATGCCGAAACGGCGCAACGTGGTTTTCTGATAACCGGTGATGAAAGGTATCTGGAGCCCTACCAGATCGCCGAAAAGGGGCTGCAAGCCAGCCTTGATGACATCGCAACGGCGTTGCATGACATGCCCCAAGATATGCGTCTGCTCGGGGAAATCGAGCATGCGGTAACTCTCAAGCGCAAGGAAATGGCCGCGACCATCGAGACCTATCGCTTGCAGTCAGCCGAGGCTGCATGCGCCATCGTCAAAACCGATCAAGGCAAAGTCTTGATGGACGACTTCCGTCATACGCTGGCGGCGTTGCAAGAGGTCAATACCAGGCGCGCGGAAGTTGCCCGGCAACAACTGCTGGAACAGCTCCACTACACCAACATCACGATCATCAGCGCCAGTATTATTTCGATGCTGGCAGGAATCATCGGCGTCTGGTTTGTGCGGCGCGGATTGCAATCGCAGCAGCACAGCGAGTTGATGCGCATCGAAAAAGAACGCGCCGAAGAAGCTGATCGACACAAGACCCAATTCCTCGCCAATATCAGTCACGAAATCCGCACGCCGATGAACGCCATCATCGGCTTCAGCCGCTTGCTCGCGCAGCGTGTGACCGGCGACAAGGAGCGCAGTTACGTCGATGCGATCGTGCTCAGCAGCAAAGGTTTGCTGGCGCTCGTGAACGACGTGCTGGATCTCTCGAAGATCGAATCCGGCAAACTCGAGCTCGCGCGCGATACGATCAACCTGGCCGATCTGGTCGATTCGCTGATCGCGATGTTCTCGCAGATGGCGCAAGACAAAGGCATTGAACTGAGCAGCCAGATCGAGAATACGCTGCCAGATTTTGTCTTGATTGACGGCAACCGTGTGCGCCAGATTCTGGTCAACCTGCTCAGTAACGCGGTGAAATATACTGAAAGTGGACAGGTCACGCTCGAAGCACGCAGCGAATCGAGCGGCAACGATGCTTCACTCGTGCGATTGATTTTCAACGTCGTCGATACCGGGCGTGGCATTGCCGCCGAAGATATTGCAGTGATCTTCGATCCGTTCAAGCAGGGCAGCCGCGCTGACGGCGCGATGCAAGAGGGTACGGGGCTCGGACTGGCGATCACCCAGCGTCTGGTCGAGATCATGCAGGGCACGCTGCAAGTGCAAAGCGAACTCGGCGCGGGTTCGGCCTTCAGTGTCATATTGCCGAACGTCAAGGTGATTGCGGCGCTGGAACCTTCCGCCGAACGACAGCTGCCGATCGACCATCTGACTTCGCTCAATATCGAAAAAATATTGATTGTCGATGACGTGCAATTGAACCGCGAATTGCTGGTCGATATCCTCGAAGCGTATGCGCAGAAAATCATGCTTGCCGTCGATGGCGAGCACGCCATCGCGCTGGCGCTAGCCGAGTGCCCTACCCTGATTCTGATGGACGTGCGCATGCCGCGACTGGATGGCCGCGGCGCGTTGAAGAAATTGCGCGAACTGCCCCAGTTCAACGATACGCCAGTGATCGCCGTCACCGCGTCGAGCATGCGCGAGGAAGAAATCGAATTGCGCCGCCAGTTCGATGGTTATGTGCGCAAGCCGATTTCGGTCGAAGCGCTGACTGCAGAAATCGCCCGCGTACTCGCGCGCAGATTTCCGACCAGGAACGACGAGCGCGGCACTCCGATACAAGCACCGGACAAGAATGATATTCCGCACGCCACGCTGGATAATCTCAATGCCGGATTGCAGGTACTGCATCTGCATGCATTCAAGCAGGCCAACGACAGTCTCGCGCATCGCGATGTTCTGTTTTTCCTCGACGGCATCAAGAAACTTGCGCTGCAGGTCAATGTGGCGGAGTTGACCGCGTACGGCGAACGTCTGAATACTGCGGTATCGCGCTTTGATATCATCGCAATGGAACGTGAGCTGGATCGTTTTCCGGCGCTCGTCGAGCAATTCCACTCACTCGCATCAGGTGCATGAATGCGCAGCACAAAAACGCCCGTGCCTTCGGGAAAACAGCGCCGCGCCCCGTTGGTGATGGTGGTCGACGACGAACCCGGCAACGTGCAATACATGGGCACCTTGCTGATCGAAAACAATTACGACGTTTTACCCGCGACCAGCGGTGCGCAGGCACTCGAACGCTGCATGGTGCGCAAGCCCGATCTGGCGATTTTCGACTTGCGAATGCCGGGCATGGATGGCGTCGCCCTGTGTCGGCGTTTTCGCGAAAATCCGGAGCTCGCGGCGATCCCGGTCATCTTTGTCACCGGCACTACCGAGGAAGAAGATCTGGTGCGCTGTTTCCAGGCCGGCGCGGTGGATTTCCTGATCAAGCCGATTCGCTCGCTCGAATTATTGCAGCGCGTACGCACCCATCTGGAACTCAAATTTTCGCGCGATCAACTCGTGCACAAAGTACGCGATTGCGATGACCTGACCGCAATGGTCGCGCACGATTTGAAAAGCCCGCTGGCATCGATCCGCTTCAGCGTGCAGATGCTCGCGGAAGATCCCGAGCTGGCCAATCCGCGCACGCAGGATCTGCTTGCATCGCTGATCGATTCGACCGATCACACCTTGGCTTTCATCGACGATTTCCTCAACCGGAATGCCGCGGCCAATACGCTTTCGCTCGATGCCTTCCAGCCGTTTGCGCTGGATGAGCGCCTGGCCGAAGTGGTCGAGCGCTACAACATGTATGGCCTGGAAAAAGGCATTCGCGTCGAACTTGATCCGACCGAACCGATCGAGGCATTTGCCGATCCGCTCGCGTGTGAACACGTCATCGAAAACCTGCTCAGCAACGCGCTGAAATTCGCGCCGCCCGGCAGCCGAGTGCGGGTACTGATGGAGCACGGCAGCCCAGGCTTTGTGCGCATCCACGTACTTGATCGCGGCCCCGGCATCAACGAAACCGATCGCGCACGGCTGTTCTTGCGCTACGTTCGATTGACCGCCAAACCGACCTCGGGCGAATCATCGACCGGCTTGGGCTTGTCCATCGCCAAGCAACTCGCCGGGGCGATGCATGGCAGTCTCGTGTACGAACCACGCGAGGGTGGCGGATCGGATTT
>JANXUW010000063.1 GCA_025351985.1 Pseudolysobacter sp. | reverse complement strand
AGATCGTGCTCGATCGCGGTCTGCGTCCACAACGTTGCATCGAGGCTGTCGTTGGCAGCAGTTGTCGATGTCGACGTACTTTGCGTGGTGGCGAGCGTCGAAGATTTCGGCATGAGCGAGCAACCACTCAGCGCGGCCAACAAGAGCACGGCGATTATTTTTTTGGAGGTCATCATGGCGGGTATTTCCTGAAACGATTTGCCTCAGTGTAACGCGACCGTCACACGCTGCCGATACGCATTACTTCGCGAGCAAGGCCGCGAGCTTGGCCAGATGCGACGACGCCAGTTCACGCGCGTGCTGCTGATCCTGCTCGACATCGCGACCCGACCAGTGCAGATCGTCGCGCGGCATTTCACTGAGAAACCGGCTCGGATCATTCGTGAGGATTTCGCCGAAACGTCGTTTGCGCGCTGCAAAACTCAAGGTCAGATGTTCCTTCGCGCGCGTGATGCCGACGTACATCAGGCGACGCTCTTCGTCGAGCCGGCCTTCCTCGATGCTGCCTTCGTGCGGCAGCGTGCCTTCCTCGACGCCGATCAGATAAACGAAACGAAACTCCAGGCCTTTCGCCGAATGCAGCGTCATCAAACGCGCGGCATTGCCCGGATCGGCGCGGTCCGCGTGCGTGAGCAGGGCGAGTTGCGCGGCCAGATCGCCGGCATTGCTGCCCTCGCGTTGCATCGCGCGAAACCAGCCGGCGAGTTCGTTGAGATTTTCCAGCCGACGTGCGCGCGCGGCCTGATCCTTGACCTGCTCGGCAAGGTATTCGGCGTAACGCGTGCGGCGGATCAGCTCGTCGACCAAGTCCGCGGCGCTCAAGCGTCGTGTGGTCTGCGTGAGTTCGTGGATGAGCTCGCCGAAACCGACCAGCGCTGCCGCCGGTCGCGGTGCGAGCTGCTTGAGGATCGCATCGCTGGCCGCCGCACGCAGCAGGCTCAGGCCGCGCGACTGTGCGAGCTCGCCGAGTTTTTCCAGCGTGGTCGCGCCGATATCGCGGCGCGGCATATTGACGATGCGCAGGAACGCGGCGTCGTCTTCCGGGTTCACCATCAGGCGCAGATACGCGAGCAGATCCTTGACCTCGGCGCGCTCGAGAAACGCCGTGCCGCCGGTCAGATGGTACGGCACACGCGCGAGACGCAAGGCTTTTTCCAGCGGCCGCGACTGGAAATTGCCGCGATACAAAATCGCGAATTCGTGCCAGCGCGCCTTGTGTTTTTCGGCGAGGTGGGCGATCTCGCCGGCGACGCGCTCGGCCTCGTGTTCGTCATCGCGGCATTCGAGCACGCGGATCGGCGTGCCTTCGCCGAGATCGCTCCAGAGTTTTTTCAGATGCGCATGCGGATTGTTGGCGATCACCGCATTCGCCGCGCGCAGAATGCGTCGTGTGCAGCGATAATTCTGTTCGAGCTTGATGACTTTGAGCTGCGGATAATCGCGCGCGAGTTCATCAAGATTGCCTGGGTTCGCGCCACGCCACGCATAGATCGATTGATCGTCGTCGCCCACCGCGGTGAATGCGCCACGCGGCCCGGCCAGCAGTTTAAGCAAACGATATTGCGCGGTATTCGTATCCTGGTATTCGTCGACCAGCAGATAACGCAAACGCTCGCGCCACGCCGCGCAGATTTTTTCGTCGCTATCGAGCAACGCCAGCGGCAGGCGGATCAAATCGTCGAAATCCACGGCATTGAATGCGGCCAGGCGTTTCTGATATTTCGCATACAACTCGGCGGCTTCGGATTCGCGCGCGCCGAGCGCGGCGGCCGCAGCCTGCTCCGGCGTGAGGCCTTCGTTCTTGGCACGCGAGACGAGATTGGCGATGGCATAAAGCTGGTCGTTCTTGATGCCTTTCGGCAGCAGATCCTTGTAGATCGCCTGCGTGTCGTCAGCGTCGAAAATCGAGAAGCCGCGCTTGAGTCCGGCGGCGGTATGTTCGATCTGCAGGAATTTCAAACCGAGCGCATGAAACGTGCACACCAGCAGTTCGTCGACCGCATTGCCCTTGAGCAATTTGCCGGCGCGCTCGCGCATTTCACGCGCGGCCTTGTTGGTGAAGGTGATGGCGGCGATCTTGGCCGGCGCGAGATGACAGCGCTCGATCAGGTGCGCGATCTTCTCGGTGATCACGCGCGTCTTGCCCGAACCGGCGCCAGCCAGTACCAGCAACGGGCCATCGGTATACAGCGCGGCGGCGCGTTGGGCGGGATTGAGGCTCATCGATACAGGCGGCGAAATCGGACGCGCATTCTAGCAGCGTGCGCGTCGTGTTCCGTGCGACAGCGTGCATCCATGCTGATTTGCAATCTCACGATTCGTTCGCCAAGCTCGCTACCTCGTTTCATTCACGCACGCGCATCATGGCCAAACTTTATTTCTATTATTCGGCGATGAATGCCGGCAAGACCACGACCCTGCTGCAATCCGCGCACAACTATCACGAGCGCGGCATGCGCACGCTGATCTACACACCGAAGCTGGACGATCGTTACGGCATCGGCACGGTGCAATCGCGTATCGGGCTGAAGGCGCCGGGGCATATCTTCGGGCACACGCATGACCTTTCTACCTTGACCCGAGCCGACATCGAGGCGCACGGCGCGTTGCATTGTGTGCTGGTGGACGAGGCGCAGTTTCTCAGCAAGGCGCAGGTGTGGCAGCTCACCGATATCGTCGATGCGCTGAAAATTCCGGTGCTGGCGTACGGTTTGCGCACGGATTTTCGCGGTGAGCTGTTTGAAGGCAGTCAGTACCTGCTGGCGTGGGCCGACAACATCAGCGAGATCAAGACGATCTGCAGCACCGGCAAAAAAGCCACGATGGTGGTGCGCGTCGACGACGCCGGTCGTGCGATCACCGATGGCCCGCAGGTGCAGATCGGCGGCAACGAACGTTATGTTTCGGTGAGCCGCAGCGAGTACAAAAAAATCATCTCCGGCGAAGGTTATATCGAGCTAAAGCAGGCGGAGTTAGCGCTGTAGGTTTGGGCTGGAAACGGAGCACGGGGAACGGGGAACGGGGAAAAGCGGTTGTCGGTCCGGCGCAAGCTCTGCTCGTCATTCCAGCGAAGGCTGGAATCCATTTTGACTTTGCCAGCTCTGACGAAACCTCAGTGCTGATAGATCAAGGTCAAAATGGATTCCAGCCTTCGCTGGAATGACGGCTCTTTTTTGATTGTCCCTGTTCCCGTTCCCCACTCCCGCTTTATCTCTGACACTTCGCACAATAAAACGTCGAGCGCTGCCCCAGCTGCATCACGCGAATCGCCGAGCCGCAAACCTTGCACGGTTCGTCGGCGCGGCCGTAGACGAATAATTCCTGCTCGAAATAACCCGGCTCGCCATCGGCATTGAGGAAATCGCGCAAGGTCGTGCCGCCGCGAATGATCGCATATTCGAGGATGCGCTTCACTTCGTTCGCGAGTCGCGCGTAACGTGCGCGCGATACCGATCCGGCATCACGATCGGGATGGATGCCGGCGGCGAACAAGGCTTCGGCCACATAAATATTGCCGACGCCGACGACGATATGTTGATCCATCAGCACCTGCTTGATCGCGGTCGTGCGACCGCGCGAGGCACGCCAGAGATAATCACCGGAGAAATCATCGGACAACGGTTCCGGCCCCAGTTTGGCGAGCAAGCCATGGGTTGTGCCGGCCGGCTGCCACAGCAGTGAACCGAAACGCCGCGGATCGGTAAAGCGCAATATCTGGCCGGAATCGAGCAGCCAGTCGACATGGTCGTGCAGGCGCGGCGGCGTGTCCTGCGGCAAGATTCGCAAGCTGCCGGACATGCCGAGATGCCACAGCGCGCTGCCGATCGCGGTTTCGACCAGCAGATATTTCGCGCGCCGCTGCACCGAGACGATGCGCTCGCCCGGCAGCAGTTGCGTGATTTCCGCCGGAATGGGCCAGCGCAGGTTCGGTCGGCGCAGGCGCACCTCGGAGACACGTCGACCGATCAGATGCGGCGCGATGCCACGTCGTGTGGTTTCAACTTCGGGTAACTCGGGCACGGCGATTTATCACTCGAACAGACTGGCAGGGATGCAGCCAATGTAGCGCAGTTTCAAATGCGCTGGTACGCCGTATGCTTGAGCAAATCGTTAGCGCCCCAATGTAAACTTTGTCCAAACCGTGACTTGCGCAACTGGTTGCTGTCATCGGCCTGGCGTATGATCCGTCACCTTAACCCTTCCTCATCCATTCGGTTCATCCCATGCTTTTTACTATTCTGGATTTCCTCAGCCACGGCCTTGCGAACACCACCTGGGTCGGCTTGCTGGTGTATTTCATGGTGGTCACCCAGCTCACGATTTTTTCGGTGACGCTGTACCTGCATCGTAGCCAGGCGCATCGTGGCGTCGATTTCCATCCGGTGCTCGCGCATTTTTTCCGTTTCTGGGCGTGGCTCACGACGGCCATGATCACCAAGGAATGGGTGGCGATACATCGCAAGCATCATGCGCATTGCGAAACCATCGATGACCCGCACAGCCCGGTCGTTCACGGCATCAAGAAGCTGCTGCTGGACGGCGTAGGCCTGTACCAGAAAGCGCGCCGCGATCGCGGCATCACCGAAAAATACGGACGCGGCACGCCCGACGACTGGATCGAGCGCCATCTTTATGCCGCCCACGAAGCGTGGGGGCCGACCTTGATGATGTTCATCAACATCGCGCTGTTCGGTGTTTCCGGCATCGTGATCTGGGCGCTGCAGATGATCTGGATTCCGTTCTGGGCCGCCGGCGTCGTCAACGGCCTCGGCCACTGGTGGGGTTATCGAAATTTCGAAACCACCGACGCCGCGACCAATCTCACGCCGTGGGGATTTTTCATCGGCGGCGAAGAACTGCACAACAACCACCACGCGTTTCCGAGTTCCGCGAAATTCTCGCTGCGCCGTTTCGAGTTCGATATCGGCTGGGCGGCAATCCGCCTGTTCGAGCGGTTGGGACTGGCCAAGGTGCTGCGCGTCGCGCCGAGCCTGGATATTCGCCCGAACATCGCGTTGCCGGATGCCGAAACGCTGAAAGCCGTGATCACCCATCGCTTCCAGGTGATGACCGACTATTTCCGCAATGTGATCTCGCCGACTGTGCGCGAAGAAGCGGCGCATGCCGGCGCGAGCCTGCGTGACCTGCCGCGTCGCCTGCGCCGCGCGCTGATCAACGAAGGCCGCTGGCTCGACGGCCACGCACGCGAGCGCCTGGCGCAATGGATTCACGAACGCCCGACCACCGCAACCGTGATGGAATTCCGTCGCCGCCTGCACGCGGTGCTCGAAAGCCGCGGCGCCGATAATCTGGCCGAAGGTTTGAAAGACTGGTGTCACGCGGCGGAAGCCAGCGGCATCCGTACCTTGGCCGAGTTTGCGGCGCGCCTGAAAGGTTATCGCCTCGCACCGGCGCACGCCTGATTGGTGATCTGCACTCGCTGCGGTTTTCGTAATTCACAAAATCCGGCCAACAAAAAACCCGCCTCACGGCGGGTTTTTTTTATCGATCCGGCAAGGCAAACCTTACTTGATCTTGCCTTCCTTGTAGATCACGTGCTTGCGCACGACGGGATCGTATTTCTTGATTTCCATCTTGTCCGGCGTGGTCTTCTTGTTCTTGTCGGTCGTATAGAAATGACCGGTGCCAGCGCTGGAGGTCAGACGGATCTTGTCACGTTTCGATGCCATGATTCAGTCCTCCTCAGATTTTTTCACCGCGACCACGCAGCTCGGCGAGCACGGCATCGATGCCGTTCTTGTCGATCGTGCGCAGGGCGTGGGCGGAAACGCGCAGCTTTATCCAGCGATTTTCACTCGGCACCCAGAAACGGCGTTCGTGCAAATTCGGCAGCCAGCGACGGCGGGTTCTATTGTTTGCATGCGAGACGTTGTTACCCGTCTGCACGCCTTTTCCGGTGACTTGGCAAACTCTGGCCATGACATTCCTTAGCGTTGGATAAAGTGCCGCTCTTAGCCAGAACGGGTTCGGCCCTGCGGTGGCGCAGCCACTGCGTGCAATTCGGGAGACGCAACACCTGATAAACATTGCCGTTGACGGTCATTGCACTGACACGTCTTCGGCCAGTTCGGTGCGACGAGTGACTGCCGCAGGATCGAACTTGGTGTAGCGAGCCGCACTTTATAGCGGATCGCCGCTGATTCTGCAAGAAAAACCGTCTGCAGCAAGCCCTGTTGCCCGCCTACAACTCTTCGACCGCGGTGCGCTTGGAGCGTTTGATCAACCAGCCGACGCCACGCAGATCATTGATGCCGACCCACAAGCGATTGCCGATGCCGTATTTGGACTGGCCTTGCGTGCGCGGCCGATGATTCACCGGGACGCTCTGCACCTGATAGCCGGCGCGCTGCACGAGTGCGGGCAGGTAACGATGCATGTGATCGAAATACGGCAATTCGAGAAACACCGCGCGCTCGAACAATTTGATGCCACAACCGGTATCGGGCGTCGCATCGTGCAGCAGGCGCGAGCGTACGCCATTGGCGAATTTCGACGAGAAACGCTTGACCGCGCTGTCGCGCCGATTCACGCGCCAGCCAGCGAACAGCTTGACCGCAGGATCGGCACTGGTGCGGGTCAACAGCAACTTGGGAATATCTGCCGGATCGTTCTGGCCATCGCCATCGAGCGTGGCAATCCACGTGCCGCGCGCAGCCTTGACACCGTTGCGCACTGCTGTGCTCTGTCCGCTTTGGGTCACATGGCGCAGCACGCGCAACTCGGGAAACTGCTGTTTGGCGGCGTTGAGCACAGCCAGCGTATCGTCGCGACTGAGATCATCGACATAGATGATTTCGAAATCCGTCAGACCGCGTAATGCCGCAGCGATTTCGCCGAGCAGCGGCAGGATATTGTCGCGCTCGTTGTGCACCGGCACGACTACGGAAAGTTCTGGCATGACACGGATTCCATCGGCTACAGCCGAGTATTATCGCGCACTATGCGTCGACTGCGTGATTTCGCTGGCATCGCCGCCGATTCGCCATCACAAAAACGCCGTCATGCGACGTAATGCCGCGCGGATCACAGCCCGGTCAGGCGCGGTCCGTTCACCGCATCGCGCCATACCGTTTCAAGGTGATCGAACGACTGCGCGCTCTTGCCCAGCAACACCAGCGTGCCCGCACCCAGCGGTATTTCGCGACCGAACCAGCCGGTTTGATTGAAGTCCCGGCGCTCGGCCTGATGATGGTCGGCAACATACATCACCGTGACCGGATCGTTATCCTGCGCCATCGCCATATGCACGATGTGATACGGCCCCAGCGGGCAATCGCTCAGGTAGGTGACGCCCGTTGGCACATTCGGCATCGTGATGCTTGCGCGCATGCCAAATTCGCGCTGCACCAGTGCATCGGGCACAGCGGCATGCGAGGTCATGGCCAGCGGTTCGCCGGCAAGGTGGGCAATCGCCAGATCGGCCAGCACCGGGCGATTCCAGCGCGAATAACCCACCACGCCGAGCGCGATCAACACCATCGCGGCGGCGGCATATTGCATCCAGCGGCCACGATTGCGGCCACGATTCATGCGCGCCTGGTTACGCTGCTCGGTGGCCTGCGCAAACAGAATTCGATCAGCCAGGTTTGCCGGCACCGGCACGGCTATCGCTTCGGCCAGTGAAGCCTCGAACGACATCGCGCGCGCATGCGCTTCGGCACAACGCGGGCACTCCTGCTTGTGCTGCAGAAAAACCGCGTCTCGCGTTTTCGGATCGACTGCAAGCTGGCGACGGAACTCAAGGCAGTTCATACAGCTCCGCCTCGTCCTTGCCCAACAAAACCGCTTTGAGTTTCTGCCGCGCACGGAACAACTGGGTCATTACCGCCGCGCCGGAAAGGTTCAGCTCGCGCGCAATTTCGTCGCAGGAAAAACCGCCGAGCACCTGCATCAGCAGCGGCTCGCGATATTTCGGCTCCAACTGCAGCATCGCCGCCCGGATCATTCCGGACTCGCCTGCACGCTCTGGAGTCATCCCGCTTTCGTCTTGCACATCGATCTCCGAAATATCACTCACTGGTGGGGTCTTGCGTTCGTACAACCGCGCATGTTCGCGGCGCAATATCGTGATCAGCCACGCTTTGGCCGCATCACTCTCACGCAAGGAATCAATCGATCGCCACGCGCGCAAAAATGTTTCTTGCACGAGATCCTGCGCGAGCGCGTTATCGCGACAAAGCCAATACGCGTAACGATACAAATCCCCGGACAGGGTTCGCACCAGCGCGTCGAACTGGCGTTGTTTGCTACTCACGGGCAAGATGACCGGCGTGACTGTCATTTACTTTCACCGAACATTAGCGAATGCGCTCAAGTATGCCTTCGAGCTCATCGTTATTGTGATAGTAAATCACCAATTTTCCGCGACCATTGCGCGTATGTTGCACGCTGACGCGGGCCGCGAGTTTTTCCGACAGATCACGTTCGAGCGCGACGATATTCGGATCGGATTTCGGCGCGGCGGGTTTGCTGTTCGCAGCGATCGGGATTTCCTGGCCGCGACGCACTGCGGCTTCGAGTTCGCGCACCGACCATTCCTGTTCGACCGCCGCGCGTGCCAGGCTGATCGCCTGTGCGGCGGGCAAGGTCAGCAGCGCACGCGCATGACCCATGTCGAGTTTGCGTTGTTCGAGCAGGGTCTTGATCTGCGGCGGCAACTCCATCAAACGCAGCAGATTGCTGACCGACGCACGCGAGCGACCGACCGCTTCGGCGACTTGCTGATGCGTCAAACCGAATTCGTCGATCAGGCGTTTCAGCGCCTGCGCTTCTTCGAGCGGCGTGAGTTCTTCGCGCTGGATGTTTTCGATCAGCGCCATCGCCACGACGGCTTGATCGGGCACCTGCTTGACCAGCACTGGCACGTCGCTGAAGCCGGCCAGTTGCGCGGCGCGCCAGCGGCGTTCGCCGGCGATGATTTCGAACGTGCCGGCCTTGCCGCCGCTGATTTCGCGCACCACGATCGGCTGGATCATGCCTTGCGCGCGGATCGAATCGGCGAGTTCCTGCAGGCGCTCGGGATCCATGTGCTGCCGCGGTTGATACGGCCCGGGCTGGATGCGCGTGACCGCGACGCTGCGCAGCTCGCCCTCATCCACTTCGGTTTCCGCGCCGGCGCCAATCAGCGCATCCAGGCCGCGGCCCAATCCTCGTTTCTTGGCTGCCATGCGTGGATTTCCTAGACCGGATGGGAAGTGGCGGGCAATGCGCGTTCGCGGCGCAGCATCTCGCCGGCCAGGCCGAGATAAGCGATGGCGCCGCGCGATTCGCGATCGTATTGCGTGATCGGCATGCCGTGACTCGGCGCTTCGGCCAGCCGCACATTGCGCGGGATGATCGAGCGCAAAACCTTGTCGCCAAAATGTTTGGTCAGCTGCGCCGAAACTTCGTTGCCGAGGTTGTTGCGGATGTCGAACATCGTGCGCAACAGGCCTTCGACTTCGAGCCCCGGATTGAGCCGCGCGCGTACTGCCTTGATCGTATCGAGCAGGCTGGATAATCCTTCCAGCGCGAAGTATTCGCATTGCACCGGAATCAGCACGCCATGCGCCGCAGTCAAGGCATTGATCGTCAGCAAATGCAATGACGGCGGGCAGTCGATCAGGATCGTATGGTAACGATCACCGAGCGATTCGAGCACGCCTTTCAAGCGGGTTTCGCGCGCGAGCGCATCCATCAGCTTGACTTCGGCGGCGGTCAAATCACCACTACCCGGCAACAAATCGTAACCGGCGGCCGTGGTCACGATCGCCTGCGCGATCGGCACTTCTTCGAGCAATACGTCGCAGCCGTTCGGCTTGGCATCGCGTTTGTCGATGCCGGACGCCATCGTCGCATTGCCCTGCGGATCGAGATCGATCACGAGCACGCGTCGACTCGCCTCGGCCAACGCCGCCGCCAGGTTTACACACGTCGTGGTCTTGCCAACCCCGCCCTTTTGATTGGCGATGGCGATGATGCGCGTCATGCGGGTCTCATGCTCATTCGATGTCCGGCATAGTCACACGGGAATCCGGAAACATCGCATACCGCCTGTTCCTGGGTCACACAGTTTACATGGACATAACGGATTGCTGCACGACTTACGCCGCGACCGCTGTTTTTCGCACGATGATGAGGTGCCGTTCGGCATCCAGGCCCGGCACCTGCAAGCGCTCGCTGCCGGCCAGCTCGAACCCCGTCGGCAACGCAGCAATTTCGTCGTCGGGATAACGTCCCTTGAGGGCAAGCCAGATTCCATCGGCAGCCAGCAACTGGCCGCCGAGCGCCAGCATGTCGGCGAGACTGGCAAACGCGCGCGCGGTGACGCAATCGAAACTGCCCTGCACCGCTTCGACACGTTGCTGCTCGACCCGCACGTTGGTCAATCCGAGCGCGCGCACCGCCTCGCGCATGAAGCGCGCCATCTTGCCGTTGGCATCGATCAACACGAATTCGCGCTCGGGATAAATCAATGCGAGCGGGATGCCAGGCAATCCCGGGCCGGAACCGACATCGGCCAGATTTGCGCCGCGCACATAAGGCGCTATCGCCAGCGAATCGAGGATATGCCGCACCAGCATGTCGCGCGGATCACGCACCGACGTGAGGTTGTAGGTGGCATTCCAGCGTGCCAGCAACGCAACGTACTCCAGCAGCTGATCGATGGTTGCGGATTTCAGCGACAGGCGCAGCGCCGCCAGTCCGTCGACGAGCAGGGGTTTGAGATCAGAGGATGGAGTCATGCGCGCACCGGGTCGGAAAGCCAACGCAACCGCGACTCATGGCAGCAAAACAGCGCCGCGCGTTTGCGGAGCGGAAGTATCGTCGGGAGTTTCGGCAAAATCCAGCACGACGATCGCCGAACAAGCGGCGACAAACGAAATTCAGCTCAGGGTGAGTTGCACGCGTGTAATCAAGATACCGCGATCGCGCAGCAATTGATTCAAGCCAGCCTTGATCTGCAGGATGCGACTCGCGACATCGCTGGCGACATCGCTGCTTGCCAGCAGACCGAGCGCGCGATTGCGTACGAGATCGTCCACGCCTTCGATCACCGAATCGGCACGCGTCGGATCGAGCACCTGGAAATACACCAGACCACCCGCGGCATCGTCACGTTTGAACTCGACCACGTTGCCGAACAGGCGAATCTTGTGCGCGACTTTTTCGATCAGCGGAACCACCACGTGGGTGCCGGCATTCAAGGTACGTGCCGGCCGGCCGAAACGATGAATCGTATAAGCGTGACCTTCCGGAATGCGTCGCACCGACGCAAAAGCGAGCAAGGCAAAAACACTTAGCAAC
>JANXUW010000017.1 GCA_025351985.1 Pseudolysobacter sp. | reverse complement strand
CGCTGGCGGTGAAGCTCGGCGCGGCGCAGGGACAACCGCTGGTGCCGGTGGCGACCCATAGTCCGCATGCGCACGACTTGTACCTGCAGGCGAGCCTCCTGAACCAGCGCAGCGACGAGGCCAGCCTGAATCAGGCCCTGGTGCTGCTCAATGAGGCCCTCGCCGAAGATCCGAACTACGCCGCGGCGTGGGCGCTGCTTTCGCTAACCTATGTCGCGCTGGCAGATGCCTATCGTGCCCCCAATGATCTACTGCCGGCGATGAAGGCTGCCGCCGAAAAAGCGGTCGCGCTCGATCCGACGCTGGCCGAGGCGCACGCCGTACTCAGCATCATCCTGGTGGATTATGTGCGTGACTTTCCGGCGGCGCGGCGTGAAATGGATCGCGCGATCGCACTCGGTCCCGACTCAACGTCGGCGCACGACGCCGCCGCCGTATATCGGTTCGACGCAGAACACGATGCCGCTGCCGCGCGCGTCGAAACCCAGAAAGCCGAGACGCTCGATCCGTTGGACCCCTGGAATTTTTTCTGGGAAACGCAGGACGACATCGCGTTGGGCGATATTGAGGGTGCCGAGCGCGCGGCTGCCCACGTTCTGAAGCTCGATCCGAAGTTCTCCTACGGCAGCGACCCGCTCGTGGATGTCTACGCGGCCTCGGGCCGTTGGCAGCTCTGCATCGATCGCGCCCAGGCGGCCCAGACCAGCGCCGAGCGACACCCGAGTTTGGCTACTGCAATCTGCCATGCCCATGCCGGAAACCTGGAGCGCGCCCGCGACATCCTGCAGCAGATGGAAGCAGCCGCGAAGATGAGCTACGTGGACAGCAGCCATATTGCTGCCATCCGTGTTGCGCTCGGCGATAAAGATGGCGCGTTTGCCGCGCTGGACCAGGCGGACCGCGATCGTTCGGCGAACCTGATGAGGGTCTGGGCGGAACCCTGGTTCGCGCCGCTGCGCGGCGATCCGCGTTATCGGGTGCTGCTCGACCGGATCGGCGCAGGCGCGCAAGCGGCGGCGTCGCCATAAACGTTTTTTCCGAACTGCAGCGCCGCCACGGGCATCGTGCCGCAATCTTCTACGCCGGCGCGGCATGGTTGATCGTGCAGATCGAGACGCAGGTGTTTCCGTTTTTCCACATTCCGGAATGGGTCGTGCGCTGGGTAGTGATCGCCGCAGTGATCGGCTTTCCGTTCGCGATGCTGGACGAGCGGTTCTACGAGCTTTATCGCGGCAACGGGCACGAAGAACGTGCGTGCTAAGCTGATCGGCAAAGTTGACGAATGCGGCGGGACAATGTGACTTGCATCTATACGATGGCTTCGCGTCACGTCCATCGGCGCTGAACGTGCTGCCAAAAATCCCGGTTCTGACGTCGATTTTTGCAAAGGAGAAATTATGCGGCTTGCTACGATAATACTCGGCGTTCTCGTTTCCTGTGCTGCCTTCGCAGGCGTCGGCAACCCGAATCCGAATCTCACGATTTCCATCTTCGGTTCAGAGTCTTTCAACATCGGCGGCCCGGGGCAGTAAATGCAAGGTTTGTTTGGAGTTCGTCTGGTCGATCCCCAAGGCCATCCGATCCCAGGCATGACTGTCGAATTTTCAACCGACGTGCTGAATTGCTTTCCACTCTACCCGCATTGCCCGCTGCCGAATCCCGCTCTTTATGGCCATTTCGTGAATGGCGTACCGACCCCGGTCACCGATGCCAACGGGGGTGGCTTTGACCGGCGCATATATTGGTGGAAACGTTGCGGGCACCTATACCGTGACAGCACTGGTTTCCGCTGCGTCCAGCGAGAGAAATGCCGAAATCATGGGGCTGGGCGGCGATCCGATTGCCCACTTCAGCGTTAATCAGTTCGCGGCACCCACGGTCGTGAGCGTGCCGGCTTCCAGTATGTTCGCGTTGGGCTTGCTGGCTTTTGTGATCGTGTTGATGTCGTGCCGCCGCCTCACGCGACTTTCGCCCGGTGGAATCAATTGATGACTTGGCGGGATTTCGAAGTTCGGTACAAGATTTTTGGTGGCATAAGGTTTGCGTCGAAGAACACGCATGCCAGA
>JANXUW010000011.1 GCA_025351985.1 Pseudolysobacter sp. | reverse complement strand
TGCGCCCCGTGCCGCTCGATGCGGAGAACTCTGCATCATCGATGCCGACCTTGCGAAGAACGCACTCCGCGGCGTCAACGCTACCGGTAACGACGGCGAAATGCGGTATATCGCCTTCGCCGTGGTTTCTCGGAAATCGAGTCTGGACCGTAGATATCGCTGTGTTGGTGCATGCAGCGACATTCGGGATGACAGCTTGCCGCCGCCATTTTCCCGCCTGGATGACCAGTGGAATATTGGTGCCCACCGGCATGTTGGGCACCTTGAACTTTCCGTCGACGCCAGTGATCGTTTGCACTAGCGGTGCGGATGGCGGCGTGCCCCCATTGCGACACGTCGCCCCGGCGGGAAGAGCATCCACCGGTGCATTCGGAATGTAGACCAGCACGCCGGGTAGCGGATCCACGCCATTGGGCGCGTAGACCGTGCCACTGAGCGTCGTCGTCACTGCAGGATTCGCACACGTGACCTGCTGCAAACACAGGCCGGTGCAGAGTTGTGCGAGCGCAGGCATCGGTGCCAGCGTGAATAGCAAAACGAAGGCATGCAAAATGAGCCGTGTGGTGCGCATGGATTCCCCTGAAGAATTGGTTTGATGGCGAGCCCGGCGATGCATCGTGGCGATGATTGCAGCGGCTCGTGCGAGTATAAGCCCAATCCCTTGTTGAGAATTCGATCCTCAGAGACTTCATTCGACTGCGGATTCACTTTCAACCGTAGATTGGCTGTGGCCTATGCGTCGGCAAAAGTCAGCCGATGGGTGTGTTGAATCTTGCTGCGCCATTCGTCGGCCAGTTGCGCCTCGGCGGCAAACTCGGGCCAGCGCCGCACTGCCGCCTGCACTTCATTGATGATGCTCGCCGCTCGCCCGCGTTTCATCAGCGCCGCTTTCGCGCATGCCGCGAAGTCCGCCATCGTGAAGCCATCACGTTTCCCGTTCAGTGTCATCTGGTGCGTCGCCGTCCACGAACCGGATGGGTTGTAGCTGTAGGTCACATCGAACGCCGGCGCGAGCGCCCACTCGCCGTGCCGATTCATCAGGAAAGCGATGTTCTTGACGTGATCGTCCTGATTCCGCGCCACGATGTTGAAAACCATCCGCCGGAACTGCTCCTCCACCGCCACCATCGGCAGCTCAAGCTGGCGGATCGTCAGTAGCGCCTGCTCGTAGGCGTAGGCGCCCGCCTCGTTGAAATCGAAATGCGCCAACGCGCCAAGCGATTGCATGTGCAGCTTTGCGCCGCCCGCGAGGCGATCAAAACGACGCGTCATGAAATGCCGCCGCCCGTTTTCCTCCAGCAGCCGACACTCGCTCATCGTGATACCCGCCACTTTCGCCATCAGGTGATAGGCATATTCGATCGCGCCGTAACCTTTCGGGTCTTCGAGTTCCTTGTCCTTGTTGCCCGCCACCCCGTCGAACTTCAGCAGCCAATATTCGAATCCCTCGCCCGCCGCGATCTGGCCCGAGCGCACCTCATTCGTCGTGCGATTCCACGCAATCACCGCCTTGGCCCGTGCGCCGCCGGCCGAAGTGCCGACGCTCAGAATCTCGCGCAGCGCTTTCTCCTTGCCCGCCTCGTGAAAATGCCCCTGCAAATCGCCGCGATGTGTCAGCACCTCACCGGCCAGCAGCACGAGTGCATCCACTTCGATCTTCGACGACTGCCGCGGCTTCGGCCCCAATACCGGCGCGTACTCCAGCGCGCCCATGCCGCGCGTGCCCGTGTAACAAAGCCGCTCCACGGCGCTGAAACTCTCCGGCGTGCGACCTTGCGTCGCCAGCCACGCATCAATCAGCGCGTTGCCGAACTTGTCTGGTAGCGAATCCGCCAGCAGCCCCGGCAAACCGTGAAACGTATTGCGCGGCAACGTCGGAAATTCATACACCTGATCGCTCAGCGGCATCCTCAGCGGTGAAAGCTCGATGCCGCTGCGGGCGAAATCCGCGTCGTATTGAAACGCCGCCACGTCGCGCCCTGCATTGAGCGACACCGCACCGATCGTGCGGCCCCACAGTTGCACCTTCGCGATCATTCGGGCTCAGCCCACGTCCATGTTTTCGACTTTGCCGTCGCCGCCGGCTTGCCGCTGGCCCGCTGCCGCTTGCGGCCCTGTTGCTTGAGTTGCTCCATCGGGCTGGCCGCCTGCTCGGGCACAAGCGCGGCAAACCGCTCTGCCAGACCCAGCACGCGGCACACGCGCAGAAAACCCGAAAGCTGCGTCGCCGCCGCGCCGAGTTCCAGCCGCTGCACGGTGCGCAAGCCCAGACCCGCCTGCTGCGCGAGTTGCTCCTGCGTCAGATTCGTGCTCAAGCGCAACCGGGCCAGACGCTCGCCCGTCAATTTGAGCAAGGCCTCATCAGTGAGTTGGGGCTCTATCTTCATAAGCGTCTAATATGGCGTATTAAGTGCAAAAATGCAATACAAAACGCCAATTGTGACGTTTTATGAAATTATAAACAATACGCCATATTCGGCGTTTTGTGGCTATTTTTCACTATAGCACGCCATGCATGACGTCTATTGGCAATCCTTGGGCCTCCCGCCCCAGCATCCGAAATCAGGCGGCGCACTCCATCACTGCGACCTCGCGCGCAATCCGTTTGCTGGCAGCGGATCTCGGCCACGCGCACGTGGTACATGACTTTGCAGATTCAGCCAGCTTTGCGCGTCGCCACCGAAATAGGGCGCCAGGCGCAAAGCGTTGCAGCGAACGGCCACGACGTATATGGAGACGCTCTTACTTCATCCAGAAAAAAGAACGCCTGCGCATCGACTCGGAAAGAGCCAAAATTTGCATCGGCGGATCGGCGGTCAATTTACCCGGCTTCGTGTCTCTTCCGCCGCCATGAACCTGGATGACCCAATCACCTGCGCTTGCTCCAGCGCGGAAAGCCACGAATTTCCCATCGCCTCGATGTGGTTGTAGAGTGCACCAGCACGTTTTTGGTCGATCCGAAACGCGCACCTGTGCAGCCCATATCAAGGACACGATGTGATGCGAATCCACCGGCACGTTCTCTGCTTCCTTGCAGTCGCTTTCGCCCACAGCGCCCTGGCGCAAGTTACGGTACGCAGTGGTACGGGTGCGAACGCGGCGGCGATCACG
>JANXUW010000669.1 GCA_025351985.1 Pseudolysobacter sp. | reverse complement strand
GCTAAATGCGTTCGCAGCATGCCAGAAGAATCGTGAACAGGATATATGCGAAAAACTGCGTACTCAGCGATGAAATCGGCTTAAGCGAGATGCGAGGTTTGCAAATGCAAACGGCTCCCGCAGGAGCCGTTGCGAACTTCTCTTCTGATCTTACGCGGCGAACAGCGAACGCATTTTTTTCATCGCGTTGGCTTCGACCTGGCGCACGCGCTCGGCCGAAACGCCGTACTCGTCGGCCAGTTCCTGCAGCGTCGCCTTGTCGTCGTTCAACCAGCGGCGCTGGATGATGTCGCGCGAACGCGTGTCGAGGCGAGCCAAACCTTGATGCAAAGCATCGTGATCGCTTTCTTCCTGATTCTCGATCTCCAGCGTATCCGATGGGTCGGCGTTGTGATCGACCAGATAAGCAATCGGCGACGGCCGCAAATCATCTTCGTTATCGGATGGCGCATCGAAAGCGACATCCTTGCCGCCCAGACGCGACTCCATCTCGCGCACGACGGCGGCCGGCACACCAAGATCCTTGGCGACGGTTTGTACTTCCTTGTCGTTCATCCAGCCCAAGCGTTTTTTCGACTTGCGCAGATTGAAGAACAATTTGCGCTGCGCCTTGGTCGTGGCGACCTTGACGATGCGCCAGTTGCGCAGGATGAATTCGTGCATTTCGGCGCGAATCCAGTGCACGGCAAAAGAAACCAGGCGCACGCCCTGGGTCGGATCAAAACGCTTCACCGCTTTCATCAGGCCGATGTTGCCTTCCTGAATCAGGTCACCCAGCTGCAAGCCATAACCGTTGTAACCGCGCGCTACATGCACCACGAACCGCAAATGCGACATCACCAGATGACGAGCCGCAGCCAAGTCACTGTCATACGCAAAACGACGCGCCAGGGCTTGTTCTTCCTCGACCGTCAACACCGCCACTTTGTGCACGGCATTGATATAGGCATCCAGCGAGCCTAATGCGCTAGGAACGGGCAGACTATTGATTACCAAAGAATTGTTCATTGCTGTCTCCGATTTCGGACAATTAGCACTCCGGGGGTTAGAGTGCCAACTGACCGTAAAGTTCAGTTCTCCGGTATGCGCCTCTATTGCAGCGCAATACTGAACTTGATAGTACACCAAGGCAGCGAAAGGAATGTGAAATCGTCATGCAAGCGAATGTAAATAGGCGCAGAGTCACTTTCACGCGTGCGGCCCATTCGCCTCGGTGCGCGCTTCGATCGCATGTACGACCGCAACCATGTCCGCCTGGCCATGCCCGAGTCCAACTGTCTCGTCGTACAGCCGGTAGCAAACATCGAGCAGCGGTGATGCCAGATTCGCGCGTCTCGCCGCTTCCACCGCAAGCCGGTTGTTCATCAACACATCGTTGATCGACGCCTGCACGTCGAAGTCCTGGTTCACGAGTTTGTTGACTTTCAGGCGCGACACGTTGCTTGCCATCGGACCCGCATCGAGCACGGCTTGAAACTGCTTCATGTCGAGTCCGTAACGTCTTGCCAGATGTGCGGCCTCGGCAAGCCCGGTGACCATCGTGATGAGAAATGTGTTGACCGACAGCTTCATCAGCAGTCCGTTGGGAACAGGCCCGCAGACCACACTTTCACGGCACATCGGCTTGAGGATGGGACGAACCTCATCGACGGCAGATGGCTCGCCCGCCATCATCGCCACCAGTTGCCCTGCCTCTGCCGGTTTGCGCGAACCGGAGACGGGGGCTTCGACATAGCTGCCACCCGCAGCTCGGATGTCGGCTTCGAGTGCGCGAGAATATTCGGCCGAAGTCGTTCCCATGTGCACGATGGTATGTCCGGCGATGTTCTTTGAAAAATCGGGAGAACCACGTCCGAGAACGGCGTCGAGCGCGGCGTCGCTAGCCATCATGAAAATGACGATACGTGCCTGTCGGAATACGTCTTGCGGGCTTTCCGCCACCTGTGCGCCGGCCTCGCGCAGCGGGCTGCATTTGTCGGCGGAACGGTTCCACACCACCAAGTCTGTTCCGCCGCGCGCCAGGTTCAGTGCCATCGGCTG
>JANXUW010000662.1 GCA_025351985.1 Pseudolysobacter sp. | reverse complement strand
AGCTGGGACAAGCCGGTAATCGTCACCGTCGCCAAGGTTCTCAAACCGCATGGCAAGGATGAGGCAAAAGTCGGGAAGACCAAGTAATACGCGGTTTTCGCGTCGGTTCTGATGTGCGCGCCTCGCGTCCGACTCGCCTTCAGCCACCTTGTGACCGGCATACGCGCCCATACCTTATGCGCTGAACCCGCCCAACCTGCGATAATCCCCGAATGAATTCATTAATAGCGCTTGCCGAAACCCGGCTACTGCGCCCTGGCGGTTTGGCCAGCGGCGATCTCGATCAGGTTTTTTCGCAGCTGATGGGCCCGTCCATTGATGCGGCCGACCTGTATTTCCAGCATTCACGTACTGAATCGTGGGTGCTTGAAGACGGCATCGTCAAGGAAGGGAATCACTCGATCGAGCAAGGTGTTGGTGTGCGTGCCATGTCCGGCGAAAAAACCGGATTCGCCTATTCCGACGAGATCGTCTTGCCCGAACTGCTGACTGCAGCACGTTCCGCACGTGCGATCGCGCAGGCCGGCAGCAAAGGTGTCGGCAAGCCGCTGGCGATCGGCAATGGCCGCGGTTTGTATCCGGCGATCGACCCGATCGATTCCCTCAGCAACGACGCCAAGATCAGTTTGCTGCGCGAAGTCGATGGCTGGTGTCGCGCCGAAGATCCGCGTGTCACGCAGGTGGTCGTGAGCCTTGCCGCCGCGCTCGATACGGTATTGATTGCCGCATCCGACGGCACACTCGCTGCCGACGTGCGTCCGCTGGTGCGCTTGAACGTGCAGGTGATCGTCGAGCAGAACGGACGTCGCGAGCAGGGCCATTCCGGCGGCGGTGGACGTTACAGTTATGTCGACCTGCTCGCCAACGGCCGTGCTCATGGGTTTGCGCGCGAAGCCGTGCGCCAGGCCTTGGTGAATCTCGAAGCGATCGATGCACCGGCCGGCAGCATGACCGTCGTGCTCGGCCCGGGCTGGCCTGGCGTGCTGTTGCACGAAGCCATCGGCCACGGTTTCGAAGGCGACTTCAATCGCAAAGGTACATCGGCGTTTGCCGGCATGATGGGCCAGCGCGTGGCCTCGGATCTCGTCACGGTGGTCGATGACGGCACGCTGCCGAACCGGCGCGGATCACTGAGCATCGACGACGAAGGTGTGCCGAGCGAATGCACGACCTTGATCGAAAACGGCAAGATGACCGGTTTCATGCAGGACAAGCACAACGCACGCCTGATGGGCACGCGCTCGACCGGCAATGGCCGCCGTGAATCGTTTGCGCATCTGCCGATGCCGCGCATGACCAACACTTACATGCGGCCGGGCCAGAGTGATCCCGGCGAGATTATCGCATCGGTCAAACGCGGTTTGTATGCGGTGAATTTCGGCGGCGGCCAGGTCGATATCACCAACGGCAAATTCGTGTTCTCGGCGAGCGAGGCATATCTGATCGAGGATGGAAAAATCACGCGACCGGTCAAGGGCGCGACGTTGATCGGCGCCGGCCCGGAAGTGCTGACGCGCGTGAGCATGGTCGGTAACGATCTCGCGCTCGATGAAGGTGTCGGCGTGTGCGGCAAGGAAGGCCAGAGCGTGCCGGTCGGTGTCGGACAGCCGACCTTGCGCGTGGATGCGATGACGGTCGGCGGCACCAACGCCGGTGAAGCGGCCTGAAAAACTACTGCGCTCGCGACGTTCTTGAGGCCACTTCGTCAGCTCGTTTCGTCGTCCGAATCGCCAGGTTCTATGTCGCTCTCGGTGGAGTCGCCATCGCCAGAAAACAGCGCACGCAATTCCTTGAACAAGGTGCGACTCGCGGTCGGGGGTTTGTTCGCATGCGCATCGTCGCGCGCCTGACGCACCAGCGTGCGCAGATGTTGGCGATCGGCGTGCGGAAAATGTTGCAGCAGGTCGGACAGCGCGCTGTCGCCGTCGTTGATCAGGCGTTCGCGCCAGCCTTCGAGGCGATGCAGTTCGGCGGTTTCGCGACGCATGCTGTCGCGGTCCTGCGTCAGCGCCTGGCGCAGCGGTTCGAGTTCTTCCTCGCGACGGCGCATCTGCTTGGCGAGAAACTGGATCTGGCGCTTGCGCGCAATCTGCTGCGTGATGCGGCGCGCGCGGTGGACTTCTTCGCGCAGTTCGTCGGACAGCGGCAATTTGCCGAGCTGCGATTCGGGCAGTGCAACGATGGCTTCGGCCAGCTTGAACACATCCAGCGCCTCGCGGCGTAGCTGGCTGCGACTGGGTTCTTCGAACTCTTGATCTTCGGTATGCATGATTTGTCAGTGTAAGAATTCAGCAAAGGATACGTGGTGAACGAACTATCAGCAAAAACCGACACCAGCGAGGCCCAGCTCGACCGCTTGGCCCAAGTGTGCCAAGACGTATTGCAGCGCTGCCGTGCGGCCGGTGCGAGCCAGGCCGAAGTCGGCGCGAGCATCGACAGCGGCCTGAATGTCGGCGTGCGTCTCGGCGAAGTCGAAACGATCGAACACACACGCGATCGTTCGCTCGCGATCACGGTGTATTTCGGCAAACGCAAGGGCTCCGCCAGCACCGCCGACCTGCAACCCGAATCGATCGCCACCACGGTCGAGCAGGCGTGCGCGATCGCGCGCTACACCGAGGACGATGAATGTTCCGGTCTCGCCGATGCCGATCGCATGGCGCGTGAACAGCCCGATCTCGACCTGTGGCATCCGTGGAATATTTCACCGGAGCAGGCGATCACGCTCGGTCTGGAAATCGAAGACGCCGGTCGTGCACACAAGGGCATCAGCAACTCCGAAGGCGCTTCGGTTCAGGCCGGTGAAATTCTCGCGGTGACTGGAAATTCGCACGGCTTTCTCGCGCGCGAAAGAGTCACGCGACACAGTTTGTAATGCGCGTTGCTGGCCGAAGACGAGAACGGCATGCAGCGCGATTACTGGTACGAATCGGTGCGCGCCGCCGAGGATTTTCCCGATGCAAAAGGGATCGGCAACAACGCCGCACGACGCACTTTGGAACGACTCGGCGCACGTCAGCTTTCCACGCGCAGTTGCCCTGTGCTGTTTGCGCCGGAAGTCGCGCGCGGCCTGATCGGACATTTGTTGTCGGCGGTCAGCGGCGGCGCGCTGTATCGCAAATCGACCTTCCTGCTCGATCATGTTGGCAAGAAAATCCTGCCGGACTTCATGGAAATCGTCGAGCG
>JANXUW010000649.1 GCA_025351985.1 Pseudolysobacter sp. | reverse complement strand
GTGCGGCGCGCAACCAGGTGCACGATGACATTCATTCCAGCCTCGGCCATCGCGCGCGCGACATGCGTGTAGTTGATGCTGGTGTAGTCGCGCTGCACCGGCGCCACGCCGAGCATCGCACCGGACTGCAGGTAAAATTCGCTGATGCGCACATTCGCCGGCAAGGTATTGGTATGCAATGCGCGGATGTACGCCAGATCGGGATAATCGCTGCCGAAATGCCGATCCAGAAACGGCTGCAGAAAACGTTTTTCCAGATCCGAACCGGGTATCGGGCGCGCGAGAGACAACGCCGTGTAGATATGCAACGTCAGCCTTGGATCATTCACGGCGCGCGCATACAAGGCGTTCAGCAGGTGATTGGATTTGCCCAGACCGAGCGGCGTCGCGAGCAACAGTGACGATCCGGCGATACGCTCGAGCAGTCGCGCAACACACGGCTCGAGTTGTTGAAAATATTCCGGCACGACGCACCCCTGCAAAATCGGTTCGCGAGCATGATCGCAGATCGTCGGCGTGCGATGTACCGCGACTTGTTATATCGTGCTGCCGATGCGCGAATCCGCCGCGCCGGGGAACGTCCGATGAGCACCAGCCATGCCGATCTGATCGAGAGTTTTTATCAGGCGCTGCAGCGTCGCGATGGCGCGGCGATGACGCGCTGCTACCACGCCGATGCGCATTTTCGCGATCCGGTGTTCGACCTGCACGGCAGCGACGTCGGTGCGATGTGGCGCATGCTGACCACGCGCGGCAAGGATCTCGACGTGAGCTACGACAGCGTGCGCAGCGAAGGCGATTCGGGCAGCGCCAACTGGCAGGCGCGCTACACCTTTTCCGGCAGCGGGCGCACGGTATACAACGTGATTACGGCGCGTTTCCGTTTTCGCGACGGCCTGATCGTCGAGCACCAGGACAGCTTCGACCTGTGGCGCTGGAGCCGCATGGCGCTCGGTATTTCAGGCGTGCTGCTCGGCTGGTCGCCGATGTTGCAGAACACGATCCGCAAACGCGGCGCGGCGGGCCTTGCGCAATTCATCGCTTCGGAAAAATCGAAGGCTCAGTAACGACGGGCTGATTTCAGCGCAGATTTCATGTCTGCGCGGCGATGATTTACAGTGCCGCCATGTCGAAATCCCTGCCCGTTTTCCCCCATGTCGCCGAGCGCGAGATCCTCACGCCGATGCTGCTCAACCGGCACGTGCGCGATCTGCTCGAAGACACGTTTGCGTTGATCTGGATCGAAGGCGAGCTGTCGAATTTCGCGCGCCCGGCGTCCGGCCATTTGTACTTCACCTTGAAAGATCCGAGCGCGCAGGTGCGCTGCGCGATGTTCAAGCCGAAAAGTACCTACCTGCGCTTTCGCCCGGTCGACGGCATGCGCGTGCTGGCGCGCGCGCGCGTGAGCCTGTACGAAGGGCGCGGCGAATATCAGCTGCTGGTCGAGCATCTCGAAGAAGCCGGCGAAGGCGCGTTGCAACGCGAGTTCGAGCAGCTCAAGGCGCGCCTCGATAACGAAGGCCTGTTTGCGATCGAGCACAAAAAACCGCTGCCGTTATTGCCTCGGCGGATCGGTGTAATCACCTCGCCGACCGGTGCGGCAATTCGCGATGTGCTCAGTGTGATCGCACGGCGTTTCCCGCTCGCGCAAGTCGAAATCCTGCCCGTGCCGGTGCAAGGAAAAGAAGCGCCGCCGGCGATCGTGGCGATGCTGCGCGCGGCATCGGCGGCGGCTCGGCACGATGTGCTGCTGCTCACGCGCGGCGGCGGTTCGCTCGAAGACCTGTGGGCGTTCAACGATGAAGCAGTCGCGCGCGCGATCCACGCCAGCACGATTCCCGTCGTCTCGGCAATCGGTCACGAAATCGATTTCACGATCGCCGATTTTGTTGCGGATTTACGCGCTGCGACACCATCCGCAGCGGCAGAGTTACTCGTGCCCGATGCAGCGATGCTGGCGCGCACATTGAGCGCGCAGCGCGATCGCCTCGTGCGCGATTGGCGCCGTCGTTTCGATACGTTTGCACAGCGGCTCGACCACTATCTGCTGCGCCTGCAGGCGCAACGTCCGCAAGCGCGCCTGCAACAAGGCCACGAACGCCTGCAGCGTCTGCGTCAACAATTGAGCGCCGGCAGCGCACGCAGCCGCGATCGCAGCGCATTGCGTTTGCAGGCGGTGCGCAGGCGCCTGTCGCTGGCGCATCCGGCACGCCGCGTGGCGCAGGATCAACAGATCGTGAGCACGTTCGCCGCGCGACTCGGCACTGCCGCGGTGCGACGCATCGAAGTGCATGCGCGGCATCTCGCCCAGATCGCACGCACGCTGAATGCGGTCAGCCCGCTGGCCACGCTCGATCGCGGTTACGCCATCCTGATCGATGCCGGACACGGCAAGGTCATTCGCTCGGTCACGCAAGTCGGCGACGACACGGCAATCACCGCGCGACTGCACGACGGCGAGCTCACGCTGCGCAAGATTTGAGTTTGCGACGGCGCGGAATCAACTCGCCAGCGTTACTCGCAATCGCGAAGAAAACGACGCGCAGCGCGGCACGCCGATCGGAATCAGACCGCAGCGAACGCCGTGATTTTTCGCTGCCAATTCTGTTTTTCCGCATCGGGCAGGAACGAGGCTTCGATCGAGTTGGCGGCGAGTTGCGCGATGTCCGCGCGCGACAGATCCAGGCCCCGTTGCGCCGCCTGATAATTCGCGACGACATAGCCGCCGAAATACGCCGGATCGTCCGAGTTCACCGTCACGCACAGGCCACGATCGAGCAGGCGCTTGAGGTTGTGATCCTGCATACGCTGCACCACACGCAGCTTCACGTTCGACAGCGGACACACCGTCAGCGGCATGCGCTCGCGCACGAGACGCTGCATCAGCGCGGCATCTTCCTCGCAACGCACGCCGTGATCGACGCGCGCCACGTGCAGCAAGTCCAGCGCCTCGACGATATATTCCGGCGGCCCTTCCTCACCGGCATGCGCGACCGTGAGAAACCCCTCGCGACGCGCGCGCGCAAAAACTTCTTCGAACTTCGACGGCGGATGACCGCGCTCGGAAGAATCCAGGCCCACCGCCACAATCGCGTGCTTGTACGGCAACGCCTGCTCCAGCGTGCGCATCGCGTCAGCGGCATCGAGATGGCGCAGGAAACACAGGATCAAGCGATGCGTGATGCCGAACGTGCGCTCACCATCGGCCAGCGCGCGACGGATGCCGTCGATCACCGTGGCGAAGGCGATGCCGCGTTCGGTATGCGTCTGCGGATCGAAAAAAATTTCGACATGCACGACGCCATCGGCGTGTGAGCGCTCGAGGTAGGCCATGGTCAACGCATGGAAATCGTCCTCATCGCGCAGCACTGCGGCGCCGGCGTAATACAGGTCGAGGAACGATTGCAGGTCGTCGAACTGGTACGCGTTGCGCAACTCCTCGACATTCGCATACGGCAACTCGACGCCGTGCTTGTGCGCCAGCGCGAACATCAGCTCCGGTTCGAGCGAACCTTCGATATGCAGATGCAGCTCGGCTTTCGGAATGCCGCGAATGAAGGCATCGATGGAATTTTCGTCGGTCATCTTGATCCCCTGGAAGTTCGCCCGATTCTGCGCAGGCAGTCGTTGCGCATGCAATGTAGTCGATGAAGTCCTTGCACTCAACGGCAATCTTGAGTACACATTGCCACAGACAAATAATTTTCGAAGCGCCGGAGTGCCGAGCGCAGATGGGCAGATTCGATGGGTAGATTGACCACGCACGTTCTCGATACCGCAGCAGGAATTCCGGCGCAGGGCATGCGCGTGGAATTGCACCAACTGACTGTCTCGACGCCACGCCAGCTGCATGTGTTCACGACCAATGCCGACGGCCGCGCGCCCGCGCCACTGCTCGAAGGCGATGCGCTGATGGCGGGCCGCTACACGCTGACCTTCCACGTCGCCGCGTATTTTCGCGATCGCGGCACGGCCTTGCCGGAACCGCCTTTTCTCGACGAGGTCGTGATCGGCTTCGGCATCGCCGATGCGCAGCAGCATTATCACGTGCCGCTGCTGATTTCGCCGTGGAGCTATTCCACGTATCGCGGCAGTTGACCGACATGCGTCCAACGTCCGCTCCGCGTCGCGACGCTTCGACGTCGCCAGACCACACCATCCGTTTTGTGCTGGATGGCCGCGTGATTGCCGTGGCCGATGCCGCACCGACCACGACCGTGCTCGAATACCTGCGCGAAAGTGCCGGCCGCACCGGCACAAAGGAAGGCTGCGCCGAAGGCGATTGCGGCGCGTGCACGGTGGTGCTCGGCGAATGCGATGCCGGCGGCCAGATGCGCTACCGCGCGATCAACTCGTGCATTCGTTTCCTGCCGACGATAGACGGCAAGGAACTGGTCACGGTCGAGAGCCTGGCCGGCGACGCCGATGTCTTGCATCCGGTGCAACGGGCGATGGTCGATCAGCACGCGTCGCAATGCGGTTTCTGCACGCCGGGTTTTGTCATGTCGCTGTTCGCGCTGTATCTGCACAATCCATTGCCGCAACGCGAGGATGTGCTCGATGCGCTGGCCGGCAACCTGTGTCGCTGCACCGGCTATCGGCCGATCATCGACGCCGGCTGCAGCATGTCGGCGTACGCATCACCAGAACGCTGGAGCCGCGCCGCGGCGCAGGATGCGCAACACGTCACATTGCTGCAAAGTATACAACGCGACAAAATGCTCACCCTGCCCGGTTTCTGCGCGCCGCGTAGCATCGACGAACTCGCACAGGCCTACGCCGCCGCACCGCAATCGCTGCTGCTCGCCGGTGGCACCGATATCGGCTTGTGGGTGACCAAACAATTGCGCGAGCTGCCGCCGATCATTTATCTCGGCGAAGTGGGCGAACTGCGGCATATCGATGCGACGCCAGAACGGCTGCGCATTGGCGCAGCGGTGGCCTTGACCGACGCCTGGCAAGCGATTGTCACGTGCCATCCGGCGTTGCACGAACTCGCGCAACGTTTTGCCTCGCCACCGGTGCGCAACTCCGGCACTTTGTGCGGCAATATCGCGAATGGTTCGCCGATCGGCGATGCGATGCCGGCGCTGATCGTGCTCGGCGCGCGCATCGAGTTGCGCTGCGCTGAACGTACGCGCGACATCGCGCTCGAGGATTTTTATCTGGGTTATCAGAAAAAAGATCTGGCGCCGGGCGAATTTGTCGTCGCCGTCGAGATTCCGACACAGCAACCCGCCACGCTGCTGGCTAGCTACAAACTTTCCAAGCGCATCGACCAGGATATTTCTGCGGTTTGTGCGGCGGTTGCGATCACGCTGAACGACGGTCGTGTGACGACCGCGCGCCTCGCCTTCGGCGGCATGGCTGCGGTGCCAGCGCGAGCACATGCGGCCGAAGCGGCGCTGCTCGGCCAGACATGGAATCAGGCCAGCATCGAAAACGCAATCGCGGCGCTCGCGCAGGATTTCAAACCGCTCAGCGACATGCGCGCGAGCGATCGTTACCGCCTGCGCGGCGCCGGCAATCTGCTGCAACGCTTTTTTCTCGAACACAACGACCACGCGCCGCGACTGCGCACGCATCAAGCCTTGTCGCCGTTGTCATTCGACACGGGAGCGACGCTGTGAACAACGTCGCAGCAAAAAATCCGCTGGCAGGTAACGTCGTATCCGGCGAGAACATGACCGACGATCTCGCCGCATCCGCATCCATCGCCGGCCAATCGGTGCGCCATGAAAGCGCGCACCTGCATGTCAGCGGTCGCGCCACGTACACCGACGATATCGCGCTGCCGCCGAACACCTTGCACGCCGCGTTCGGCATCAGCCGCATCGCCCACGGACACATCACCTCGCTCGACCTCACCGCCGTGCTGGCCGCACCGGGCGTGATCGCGGTCGCGACGTCGGCCGACATTCCGGGCGAGAACAATTACGGCGGCATCGTCCACGACGATCCGATCTTCACCGACACGCTCGTGCAATACGTCGGCCAGCCGATTTTTGCGGTCGCCGCGGAAACCTGCATGGCCGCGCGCAAGGCGGCGGCGCAAGCGCGCATCAGCTATGCCGAACTGCCGCCGGTGCTCGATATCCGCAGCGCGCTCGCGGCGCAGAACTACGTCATGCCGAGCCGGCATCTGCTGCGCGGCGATCCCGACGCGGCCATGGCCAACGCGCCGCATCGTCTGCGCGGCACGGTGACGATGGGCGGCCAGGATCATTTTTATCTCGAAGGCCAGATCGCGATTGCGATTCCGCAGGAAGACGGCGCGATGCTGATCCATTCTTCGACCCAGCATCCGACCGAAGTGCAGAACATCGTTGCGCATGTGCTGCATCGCCCGGCGCATGCGATCACGGTGTTGTGCCGACGCATGGGTGGCGGTTTCGGCGGCAAGGAAAGCCAGCCCGCACTGATTGCCGCAGCCGCGGCCGTGCTCGCGAACAAGAGCGGGCGCCCGGTCAAGCTGCGCCTTGATCGCGACGCCGACATGCTCATCACCGGCAAGCGCCACGATTTTCTCGCCGACTATGAAGTCGGCTTCGATGCCGATGGCCGCTTGTGCGCGCTCAAGCTAATGCTGGCGTCGCGCTGCGGGTATTCGGCGGATCTGTCGGGACCCATCGCCGATCGCGCGGTGTGCCATGTCGACAACGCGTACTTTCTCGAACACGTCGATATCACCACGCACTTGTGCAAGACCAACACCGTATCGAACACCGCGTTCCGCGGTTTCGGCGGGCCGCAGGGCATGCTGATCATCGAGCGCATTCTGGACGACATCGCGCGCTTCCGCGGCCTCGATCCGCTCGCGGTGCGGCGGCGCAACTATTACGGCATCCACGAACGCAACACCACGCATTACGGTCATGTGATCGAGGACAACATACTCGACACGATCACCGACCAGCTGGTCGCCAGCAGCGATTACCGGGCGCGACGCGATGCGCTCGTCGAATGGAATGCGCAGAATGCGATCATCAAACGCGGTATCGCACTGACGCCGATCAAGTTCGGTATTTCGTTCAACGCCACGATCTTCAACCAGGCCGGCGCGCTCGTGCACATCTACACCGACGGCACCGTACTGCTGAATCATGGCGGCACGGAAATGGGCCAAGGTTTGTACACCAAGGTTGCCCAAGTCGTCGCGACCGAATTCGGCTTGCCGCTCAGCGCGATCCGCACCTCGGCGACCGACACCAGCAAGGTGCCGAATACCTCGGCCACGGCGGCATCGTCCGGCGCCGATCTCAACGGCAAGGCGGCGCAGGCGGCGGCGCAAACGCTGCGTGATCGCCTGGTCGCACATGCATGCCAGAAGCATGACTTGAGGCCCGAGCAGATCCGCTTCGCCGACGGCCATGTGCAACTGGGGCCGCAGCATCGAGTCAGCTTCAAGGAACTCGCCGCCTCGGCCTATGCCGCGCGCGTTTCGTTGTCGAGCACCGGATTTTATGCGACGCCGAAAATCCATTGGGATCGCAGTCGTTTCAACGGCCGACCATTTTTCTATTTCACTTATGGTGCAGCGGTATCGGAGGTCGCGATCGATACGCTGACCGGAGAAACCCAATTGCTGCGCGTGGATATTCTGCAGGATGTCGGCATATCGTTGAATCCGGCGATCGATCTGGGCCAGATCGAAGGCGCGTACCTGCAAGGTGTCGGCTGGCTGACCAGCGAAGAACTTTACTGGAACGGCAAAGGCGAGTTGAAGACGCACGCGCCGTCGACCTACAAGATTCCAAGCGTGCGCGACTGGCCACTGCACGCGAACATCCGCCTGCTCGAACAGGAGCCGAATCGTGAGGATACGATCTATCGTTCCAAAGCCGTTGGCGAACCGCCGCTGATGTTATGCATCTCGGCGTTTCTTGCGATCCGCGATGCGGTCGCTGCGTGCGGCAGCGTCGGCGCGTTGCCCGATCTCGATGCGCCAGCCACGCCCGAGGCAGTGTTGCGCGCGATCGACAGCGTGCGCGGCGAAGCGCATGACGGAGCGCGCGTATGAGCGCCCTGCTCGGCAGTTACCTGTTCGATTGGCTCAGCCTGCTCGGGCGCTGGCTGCATGTGATCACGGGCATCGCGTGGATCGGCGCGTCGTTCTATTTCGTCTGGCTCGACAATCACCTGCTCGCGCCGACGCGCCAGGAAGTGCTCGACGCCGGTGTCGGCGGCGAAGTCTGGGCAGTGCACGGCGGCGGTTTCTACAATGCGCAAAAGTATAAAATTGCACCGGCGACGTTGCCACCCACGCTGCACTGGTTTTACTGGGAAGCCTACAGCACATGGATGTCGGGATTTTTCCTGCTGTGCCTGATGTACTTCGGCAAGGCCGAGGTGTATCTGATCGATCCGGCCGTGGCCACACTGAGCAAACCTGCAGCGATCGGCATCGCGCTGGTCTTTCTCGCCGGCGGCTGGTTGATCTACGACGCATTGTGTCGATCGCCGCTGGGGCGCAACGATCGTGCGCTCGGTGGCGTGATCGCATTCGTGATGTTCGCCGCGGCGTGGGCACTCTGCGAACTGTTCAGCGGGCGCGGCGCGTACATTTTGTTCGGCGCGCTGCTCGGCACGATCATGGTGGCGAACGTGTTTTTCGTGATCATTCCGGGCCAGCGCGAAATGGTGAAAGCCAAACGCGAAAACCGTCTGGTCGATCCGGTCTACGGCCAGCGCGGCAAGCAGCGCTCGGTGCACAACACCTACTTCACCCTGCCCGTGCTGTTCGTGATGATCAGCAATCATTACGCGATGACCTACGCGGCGAAATACAACGCCGCCGTGCTGATCGCAATGAGTATTGCCGGCGTGTGCATCCGCGCGTGGTTCGTCGCGCGGCACAAGGCGCATGAGCGCGGCGGCAAGACTTCGCCGCTGATTTTGGTGCTCGGATTACTGACGCTGGCGGGCGTCGCATTGGCAATGACGCCGGCCAGCGTCCCCGCTGCGGCAAGTGTCGTTTCCGTCTCCGCACAACAGCGTTTCGCCGGCATCCAGTCCATCGTGCAACAGCGCTGCGTGCCGTGCCATGCGCCGACGCCGACTCTCGCGGGATTCACCGCCGCGCCGAACGGCGTGCTGCTCGATACGCCCGAACACATTCTCGTGCGCACCGTGCAGATGCAGACCCAACTCAGCACGCGCGTCATGCCGATCGGTAATCTCACGCAGATGACCGAACCCGAGCGCGCGCAGGTGCTCGCGTGGCTGATCGACGGCGCACCGCACTGAGATGACGAGCCTTGCGCATATGAGCAGCGAATCCTATCCGCGCGACCTGGTCGGCTACGGCCGCCACACGCCGCATCCGCACTGGCCGGGCGGCGCGCGCATCGCCGTGCAGTTCGTGCTCAACCATGAGGAAGGCGCGGAGAATTGTGTGTTGCATGGCGATGCCGCGTCGGAAACTTTTCTTTCCGAGATCATCGGTGCGCAGGCGTTTCGCGCGCGCCACATGAGCATGGAATCGTTGTACGAATACGGTTCGCGCGCCGGCCTGTGGCGTGTGTTGCGTGCGTTCGAATCACGTCGATTGCCGCTGACGATCTTCGCCGTCGCCACGGCCTTGCAGCGCCATCCCGATGCGCTCG
Source organism: Pseudolysobacter sp. (assembly GCA_025351985.1). GTDB lineage: Bacteria > Pseudomonadota > Gammaproteobacteria > Xanthomonadales > Rhodanobacteraceae > Pseudolysobacter. The sequence goes on along the minus strand of JANXUW010000649.1, from coordinate 3,700 downwards.
CGGCGTATCGCGAACTCGGCCACGAAATTGCCTGCCACGGCCTGCGCTGGATCAATTATCAGGACATCGACGTCGCTACCGAACGTGCGCATATTGCCCAAGCCGTGACGATCCTGCGCGAGCTGTGCGGCGCGGCGCCGCTGGGCTGGTACACCGGGCGCGATAGTCCGAACACGCGGCGTCTCGTCGTCGAGCACGGCGGTTTTATCTACGACGCCGATTCCTATGCCGACGATCTGCCTTACTACACGCAGGTTGAAATCGAACGCGATGGCGCAATCCAGCGCGTGCCGCACCTGGTCGTGCCGTACACGCTGGACAGCAACGACATGCGTTTCGCCGCCGCGCAGGGATTCAATTCCGGCACGCAGTTTTTCGATTACCTCAAGGACGCGTTCGACGTGTTGTATCGCGAGGGCGATGCCGCAGGATCGAACGCGCCGAAGATGCTGTCGATCGGCCTGCATGCACGCATCATCGGCCGGCCCGGACGCATCGCCGCGCTCGAGCGATTTCTCGACTACTTGCAAACGCACGAACGCGTGTGGATCTGCCGGCGCGTCGATATCGCGCGGCACTGGTTAACGACGCACCCGTTCGTCGCAGCGCCTGCCTCGCAGGCCGCACCATGATCGCGCTGGAACAACTCAACTGCATGCCCGTCGATGAATTCGTCGCGGTGCTCGGCGGTATCTTCGAACATTCGCCGTGGGTCGCGCAGCGTGCCGCGGCAGCGCGTCCGTTCGCCTCGCGCGAGGATCAGCATGCCACGATGTGCGATGTCGTTGCCAGCGCGACGGCCGACGAACAACTCGCGCTGATCCGTGCACATCCCGAACTTGCCGGCCGCGCCGCGATCCACAACGAGCTCACGCAACATTCGACACACGAACAACGCGGTGCCGGGCTGGACGCATGTTCCGCCGAAGAATTTGCGCAGTTGCAAACGATGAATGCGGCGTACAACACGCGCTTCGGATTTCCATTCGTGCTGGCCGTGCGTGGGCATGATCGTGAGTCCATCCTCGCCGCGTTCGCGCAGCGTGTGCAACACGCTGTCGAGCACGAGCGTGCAACAGCATTGCAGCAGATCGAGCGTATCACCGCGTTCCGTCTCGCCGAACTCGTCAGCGCACCGCTCGGTGCGCAGATCATGGCGATGCACGAACAGCTCGCACGTTTCAGCGACGATGAAAACAATCTTACTTGCGCCTATCTGACCACCGCGCATCGCGCCACGGCTGCGGCGATCTGCGACTACATGCTCGGTGCCGGACTCGACGTGCATATCGATGCGGTCGGCAATGTCGTCGGCCGACTGCGCAGCGGTATCGCTGGCGCAAAAACGCTGATCACCGGATCACACTACGACACCGTCATCAACGCCGGAAAATACGACGGTCGACTCGGCATACTGTTGCCGATCGCGGTCGCACTCGACCTGCGCCAGCGCGCGCAGCAATTGCCTTACGATCTGGAAATCATCGCGTTCGCCGAGGAAGAAGGCGTGCGTTTCAAGTCGACGTTTCTCGGCAGCAGCGCAGTCGCCGGAAGTTTCGACGCGCGTGTGCTCGACAGCGTCGACGCCGATGGCGTGACGATGCGCGAGGCGATGCGTGAGGCCGGATTCGATGTCGACGCAATCAGCAGCATCGCGCGTGATCCGGCGACGCTCGCCGCGTATGTCGAAGTGCATATCGAACAAGGCCCGGTGCTGCTCGATGCCCAACGCGCGCTCGGTGTGGTCACGTCGATTGCCGGCAGCGTGCGCATGCTCGTGTCGATCCACGGTGTGGCCGGCCACGCCGGCACCGTGCCGATGGCGTTGCGTCGCGATGCGGCGGCAGCGGCAGCGGAGATCGTGCTTGCGGTGGAACGGCGCTGTGCGAGCGCGCCCGGACTGGTCGGCACGGTCGGTCGTCTGACCGTACTGAACGGCGCGATCAATGTCATTCCGGGCGAATGCGAACTGAGTATCGATATCCGCGCAGGTGAAGATTCGCTGCGCGATGCGGCGGTCGCCGATGTGCTCGCGCAGATCGAACAAATCGGTGCGCGACGTCAGGTGCAGATCGAAATTCGCCGTGTGCTCGATGCCGCGAGTGCGCCTTGCGCAACGGCGTTGCAGGCGCAATGGAGCGCGACCATCGCACGCATCACCGGCGACAACAAGCCACTGCATTTGCCCAGCGGCGCCGGTCACGACGCGATGAAAATGGCGTCGATCTGCCCGATCGGCATGCTGTTCGTGCGTTGTGGCAACGGCGGCATCAGCCACAATCCGCTCGAAACCCTCAGCGTCGACGATGCCGACATCGCAGCGCGCGTGTTCTCCGATTTCCTCCTTCATTTCAAGGCAGATACCTGACATGGCGACTTCCCTGCACGACCGCATCCTATCCTTTGTCGATCAACACTTCGATGCCGAAACCGCCTTCCTCGCCGAACTCGTGAAAGTGCCCAGCGATAATCCACCCGGCGATTGCGCAGCGCACGCACGACGCGCGCACGAATTGCTGACGGCGCTGGGATTCGACGTCGAAAAGCATGTCGTGCCCGAAACGCTGGTGCGTGCGAACGGCATGATCAGCGCCACCAACCTGATCGTGCGCCAGCGCTTCGGCGACGGCGGACCGACCATCGCGCTGAACGCACACGGCGACGTCGTGCCGCCGGGCCAGGGCTGGACGCACGATCCGTATGCCGCTGATGTCGTGATCAATCCGCAGCACGGTGCGGAAATGTTCGGGCGCGGCGTCGCGGTCAGCAAATCGGACTTCGCCACCTATACTTACAGCCTGCTGGCATTGCGCGAATTGCATGCGCGTGGCGTGGCGTTGAATGGCGCGATCGAACTGCATCTGACCTATGACGAAGAAGCCGGCGGCGATATCGGTCCGCGCTGGTTGCTCGAACAAGGCCTGAGCAAACCGGACCTCGCACTCAGCGCAGGTTTTTCCTACGCCGTGACCACCGCGCACAACGGCTGCCTGCATCTCGAAGTGATCGTGCATGGACGCCAGGGCCATGCGGCAATGCCCGAGTCCGGCGTCGATGCTTTGGCCGCGACGACGCAAATTCTGACGATGTTGTACGCCTCGCGCGAGGGATTGAAGGCGCATAAATCGAAGACCTTCGGCATCTCGCATCCGACCCTCAACATCGGCCTGATCGAAGGCGGCATCAATACCAATGTCGTGCCGGATCGCGTGACGTTCCGGCTTGATCGACGCATCATTCCGGAAGAAACACCGGCGCAGGTCGAGGCGGATCTGCGCGCGCAGATCGAAACCTTCGCCGCCACGTTGCCCGGTATCCGCATCGAAATCCGCCGCACCCTGCTGGCCTTGCCGCTGGTCAAGTTGCCCGGTGCCGAGCGCCTGACCGAATCGCTGCAAAAACACGGCGAACACTTTTTCGGCGTCGCGATTGCCGAGCACGGCGTGCCCTTGTATACCGATGCGCGGCATTACACGGCGGCCGGTATTCCGACCGTGTTGTACGGCGCCGGTCCGCGCACGCTGGCCGAAGCCAACGGCCATGCCGCCGACGAAAAACTTCGTCTCGAAGATCTGCGTCGCGCCACGGCTACGGTCGCAAGCATGCTCGCCGATCTGCTCGGCGCGGCGGATTGATCTTTCCGCGCGACAAGATGTACGGCAATACAGGCACTCAACACTCCTCTGCATTTGCGGATAAC
>JANXUW010000639.1 GCA_025351985.1 Pseudolysobacter sp. | reverse complement strand
CAGCGAGCCGAGCCGGAACAGCGGATTGTCGCCATCGTCCTGTTGGTCGTTGTTGTCGGTGACTAACCCATGAATGCGCCACGAGCCGTCCGGCGCATCATGACTCAACACCAGATCGAGGCCACTCAGGCGGAACTCGTTCCAGCGTTGATTCTTGTGCAGCCACGCGAAAAAATTCAGCGCGATTTCCGCTTGCGGAATCAGCATCGCCTGCTGACTCGCATCGGCCGCGCCGAGATGCAAACCGTGCAGAGTCAGCACCGGTCCACTGCGTTCCCACGTGCCGTCGATCTTGTCGATGCTGATCGGGCGATGCAGTTTGTCGCTGAGAAACGCGGTGACTTTTTCCGGATGGCTGATCACCCACGGCAACGCCAGTTGACCGAGTCCCATCACCAGTGCCATCGCAATCAGCGCGAGCGCAAACAGCCGCCCCAGCCACAGGCGCAGACGACGCAAACGCCGACGCCACGGCATCATCGCATTTCTCCGCGCACGATCATCCCGTCGCAACACGCGCTGCCGCGAAAACTACAGCAGCACCACATCGTATTGCTCCTGCGAATAATTTTCTTCGGGCTGGAAACGAATCGTCTTGCCGATGAATTCCTCGAGCTCGGCGACCGCGGCGGATTCTTCTTCGAGAATCTTGCTGACAACCTTGGTCGAGGCCAGCACAAGCAGCGTGGCAGCTTCGAACTGGCGCACCGCGCGCGTGATTTCGCGGAAGATTTCGTAGGTCACGGTTTCCGAGGTCTTGAGGCTGCCGCGACCGTTGCAGGTTGGGCACGGCTCGCACAACTGGCGCTCCAGACTTTCGGTGGTGCGCTTGCGTGTCATCTCGACCAGGCCGAGCGGCGAAATGTCGTACACGGTGGTTTTAGCGTGATCGCGCAGCAGCGATTTTTCGAGCATGCGCAGCACTTGGCGCTTGTGCTCCTCGTCGGTCATGTCGATGAAATCGATGATGATGATGCCGCCGAGATTGCGCAGTCGCAGTTGTCGTGCGGTCGATTGCGCGGCTTCGAGATTGGTCTTGTAGACGGTTTCCTCGAGATTGCGATGACCGAGAAACGCGCCGGTATTCACATCGACCGTGGTCATCGCCTCGGTCTGGTCGATGATCAGATAACCGCCGGATTTCAGCGGCACGTCCTTCTTCAGCGCGCGCTGGATTTCGTCCTCGACGCCGTACAGATCGAAGATCGGGCGCTCGCCCGGATAATGTTCGATGCGATCGACCAGCTCGGGCATGAACTGCTGCGCGAAACGAATCGTCTTGTCGTAGGTTTCGTGCGAATCGACGCGCACTTTTTCCACATCCTTGCGCATCAGGTCGCGCAACGCGCGCAGCGGCAATGCGAGATCTTCATAGATGCATTGGCCGACCTGGGTGCGCTTGATGTTTTCGCGCAAGGCGATCCACAGCTTGCCGAGATAATCGATGTCTTCTGCGAGCGCTTCGCTGGTCTGGCCCTCGGCATTGGTGCGCACGATATAACCGATGCCACCGTCGGCGGCGAGCGCAACGAGCATTTCCTTGAGACGCGCGCGTTCGGTTTCGTCCTCGATGCGCACCGATACGCCGAGCACCTTGCTGTACGGCAGCAGCACCAGGTAACGCGATGGAATCGACAGGTGTGTAGTGAGCCGCGCGCCCTTGCTGCCGATCGGATCCTTGACCACCTGCACGACTACTTCCTGGCCTTCGTGCAGCAACTCGTTGATCGGCGGCACGGGTGTCGCGGACGAAGCATTTTCGGCGCCGTCGGCCGGCAACGCGGTCGGCGCGCGAAAAATATCCGACGCATGCAAAAACGCCGCACGGCCGAGTCCGATTTCGACAAACGCCGCCTGCATGCCAGGCATCACGCGCGACACCCGACCTTTGTAGACATTGCCGACATAACCGCGTTTCAGCGCACGTTCGACATGCATTTCCTGCAGCATGCCGTTTTCGACCACCGCGACGCGCGTTTCGCGCGGGGTGACGTTGATCAGGATTTCCTCAGACACGATTCGCCATCAATAAAGCTTCAATGGAAGGTTTATAGCCGGGACTGGCTGAACTTGTCGAATACCGCGGAATTACTGGACTCTTCGGTGTAGCTGGACGCCGATTAAAACTCGCGCAGCAAGCGCGCAGTCTCGTACAGCGGCAAGCCCATCACGCCCGAATAACTGCCGCTCAGATGCCGCACGAAAGCGCCCGCACGCCCCTGGATGGCGTAAGCCCCGGCCCGGCCGAACGGCTCGCCCGTGGCGACGTAGGCGGTGATGGCGGCATCGTCGAGATCGGCAAATGTAACTTCCGAGACACTGATTGCGCGCGCTTCGTGGCCGCCATCGACCAGCCACACCGCAGTGACCGCGTGATGCGTGCGCCCGGCGAGTTCGCGCAACATCGTACTGGCCTGCGCCGCATCGGCAGGTTTGCCGAACACGCGATCGCCGAGCACGACCTCGGTATCCGCACCGAGCACGCGCGCGCCGGCATTGCCGATCACCTGCAGCAGACCTGCACCGGCTTTCTCGCGCGCGACGCGGCTGATGTAGTCGTGCGCGGGTTCGCCGACTGCGCGCACTTCCGGCACATCGACGTCAAGCACACTGAACGACATGCCGAGTTGTTCGAGCAACTGACGCCGACGCGGCGATTGCGAAGCGAGATAAAGCATGGGTCCAAGCTCACCGAGCCAAATCAAGACCGATAAAATAGCATGCTGAAATCATCTGCGGATCACTCGCGAGGCTCAGGACGCGGTCTGCTTGAACGCCTCGGCAAATCCTTGCAAGGTGCTTTCGCTTGCATCCGAAATCACCCACAACACCAGTCCGGACTGGGCCCAGCGCAACAGGTGGAAACCCTGCAACGACGACGCCTGCGGTTTGGCATCGGCCGGCACGGCGCCCGCCGGCAATACGAACACGTTCAGCACGTGCTCGTGGTGGCGATAGACCAACGCCGCCGTGCCGTGACCGGCGATGTAATCGAGGCGACCGCCGATCAAGGCATAACCCTGCGCCGCGAGATCGATCGCCGGCGGCGCGATATCGATGCGACCGTTGAACCACGGCCGCACCGTGTGCTGATCCGAAGAGACGACATCGGTCAGGTGCGCCGCGAGCTGCGAGCGCACGTGCGCGGCGACCAACTCCGTGGCGAGGCGCGTTTCGGCATTCGGCTGGCGCAGATACCAGTTCAGGTTCAAGGCGAACAACAGCAACGCTGCAGCGCTGACAAATCCAGCCACCCAGTGTTGACCAAGGCGGCGTTGACCAAAGCGGCGTTGACGTCGGGCCACACGCGGCGCCGAGGGAAGCAGCGGCAGCGTTTCACGGGTCGGCGTGGCAACTTCGTTTGGTGCGAGTTCGAGCGAATCTTGCAACTCGGCATAAAGGCGTTCACGCAACCCGCTGGGCGCCGGGAAATACGCCGTCTTGCGGATCAGCGTGTGCCAGTCGCCACGCGCCTGCACTTGCGCCTTGCATGTGGCGCAGCTGGCGAGATGTTGCTCGATCAGCAGCGTTTGCGCGAGGTCGGTTTCGCCATCGACATACGCGTCCAGCAACGGCGCCAGCGTTTCACAGTCCATGCTTTGTCTCCTCGAGTCCGCGCCGCGCCCATGCTGCGCGCAGTTGCAAGCGCGCGCGCGCGAGTCGCGACATCACCGTACCGACCGGCAAATCGGTGACTGCGGCGATCTCGCGATAACTCAGCTCTTCCAGTTCGCGCAACACCAGCACCTCGCGAAACGGCAACGGCAATTCATTCATCAGCTCGAGCAGCAGCGCATGCGCGTGCTGATCGTTGAGCACACTTTCCGGACTCGGCGCGGGTTCGATCGCGCCACTCTGTTCGGCCGCATCCAGCGCGGTTTCGGACACCGCCGCAAGTTGTTGCGGACGATGCCGTTCAAGCCAGCTATACGCCGCGTGTCGCACGATCGTGAGCAACCACGCACGCGCGTCGCCACCGTGAAAACCATCGACAAAACGAAACGCCTTCAACATCGCCTCCTGCGTCACGTCCTGCGCATCGCTGACATTTCCGGTCAACCAGCGCGCAAGGTTGTACGCCGCATCGAAATGC
>JANXUW010000635.1 GCA_025351985.1 Pseudolysobacter sp. | reverse complement strand
TGCGCGAGCAAGGCCGTGACCACCGCCAATCCGATGCCGCTGCTGGCGCCGGTAATCAACGCGCTGGCGGGCGAATCCAGGCCGCGGATAATCGGGGTTTGATTCATGGCACCAACATTCCCGCTCGAAAAGCTCGTATTTAAGCGCCTGGAACAAAAGCATTGCAATCGATGCAAATTCAACGGGTGTGACAAGTGGCGTGGTGCCGCAGAGTACTGCAGACATAAAAAAGCCTCGCCTTGCTGCAAAGCCTTGTTGTATAGAGTTGCCCTCCGGAGAAAATAACCCGGGGAATGTCGTGTTTCACCCCTGACCGTCGTTCTATTCAGATGCGCGGCTCATTTTCACGTACTGGCTCTTTCGGAAATTGCTCTACCGCGCACGCTTTTCCGGCATCCTGCCGGTTAGTCTTAATGTTCGCATCTTTGGGGAGTTGTCCGATGTTTCGATGCAATCGTACAAAAGGGTTTGCCGCGCGCGCGTCCGTGCTGGCTTTCGCCACGGCGGCAACGTTCACTGCCGGCGCGCAGTCGCTCAGTCGTGCACCCGATCTGATGCTGCATGACGGATTCGAAGGCGTAACGCAGGGGCCGTACAACGATTCCGATGCGGCGCGGTTTCTCACGCAGGCGACGTTCGGGCCGATCGATGCGGACATCGCGCATCTGCGCAGCCTGGTCGTGGTCAACGGCGGCGCTGGGTATCAGGCGTGGCTCAATGAGCAGTTCGCAGCGCCGGCATCATCGCAAACCACCTACTACAACTGGGTCGCGCAAACGCTGGGCGAAGGTACTGGCAGCGGCACGATTCGTGAAGCGTGGTTCCTCGGTGCGTTGGGCGGTCCGGATCCGCAGTTTCCCGGCAACGTGGCCAAGAACCACACCGACCAGTTGCGTCAGCGCGTCGCATTCGCGCTCAGCGAAATCTTCGTCATCTCCGATCAGAACACGTTGATCAATCAGCACCCCGACGGGATGGCGTATTACTACGACATTTTGAGCAACAACGCGTTCGGCAATTTCCGCACGCTACTCGAACAGGTCACGCTCAGCGCCGACATGGGCGTGTATCTGAACATGGTCAGCAACCCGCGCGCCGATCTGTCGAAGAATCGTCATCCCGATGAGAATTACGCGCGCGAGGTCAATCAGCTTTTCAGCGTTGGCCTGGTGTTCCTCAATGGCGATGGCAGCGTACAACTGCAGGCCGGACAACCTGTGCCGACCTACACGCAACCGGTCATCACCGCGTTCGCGCATGTGTTCACTGGTTGGAATTGGGCGTCGTGCCAGTCGAACAATTATCTGAATTGCGGCTACCAGAATGGCGATTTCGTCACGCCGATGGTGGCCTCTGCCGCGTTCCACGACAACGGCACTGATCTGACGAACGACATCGTCAGCAAGCAATTGTTGTCATACCCTGGGGCGGCCGGCGGCGGTGTGCTGGTGGCGGGTGGCACGCCCGCAGCGGACCTCGCGTTTGCGCTCGATAATATCTTCAATCATCCGAACGTCGCTCCGTTCATCGGCAAGCAGCTGATCCAGCGGCTGGTGACCAGCAACCCCAGTCCGGCTTACGTGCAGCGCATCACGAACGTGTTCAACAACAATGGTTCGGGCGTGCGTGGCGATCTCAAAGCCGTGGTTCAAGCAATCCTGCTTGATCCGGAAGCACGCGTCGGCCAGTTCCAGGCACCGGATTCGTTTGGCAAGTTGCGTGAACCGTTGTTGCGCATGACGCACTTCTGGCGCGGCACTGGCGCCTTGCATCATTGCGGTCTGGATATTGTTTCCGGCACGGTCACGTATCACTACGCAAACCAGCCCTACCGCTACGCCGGCTATTCGTCGGCGTGGGGCACCGGCGACGCGATTTACGGCAGCGGCGTCGGCCAGGCGGTGCTTGATGCGGACACCGTGTTCAATTTCTTCAAGCCGAGTTACATGCCTTCCGGTGAGATGACAACGCGCAACCTGCGTGGACCGGAGTTCCAGATCGCGACCGATTCGCTGGTCGTCAATTCGACCAATACCCTCGCAGGAAAATCGTTCGGCAACGATCTCACCGATGCCTGCGGCGCCGATCCGATCGGTGACATGGCGTTGAACCGCAGTCAGGACTTGGCGCTCGCGGGCAGCGCGAACGGCGGTCTCGCCAATCCGGCCACGTCGCTGGTGGATGCGTACAACAAGCGTTTCATGTCCGGGCAGATGTCGCCGTTCATGCGCAACGTGTTGCTCAATAGTTTGAATCCGATCAGTTCGGCCGACGGCACGGACTGGAAGTTGCAACGCATCAACCGTGCGCTGCTGCTGATCCTGACCTCCCCCGAATACCTGATCCAGAAATAAGGAACCGGCCATGAACGTCGATCGCCGCAAATTCATCCGTCAAACGCTTTCTGCCGCTCTTGGTGGTGCAAGCGTCTATTCCGCGCTGGGCAATATCCAGTTGCTGCAGGCAGCGACCTCGCAGTACAGCTTTACCGACTACAAGGCGCTCGTATGCGTGTTCCTTTACGGCGGCAACGATGGGTTCAACACGATCGTGCCGTACACGCTCGGCAACTACAACAGTTTCTACGGAGCCGGTGGTGTGCGACCGCAACTCTCGTTGAGCCGCGCCGCACTGCATCCTTTGAACGATGCGGCGAACACCTCCGCCGATGGTATCGGCTACGCGATGCACGCGCAGATGCCGCAGCTCGCCACGCTGTTCAACCAGGCCAACAGTCCGCTCGCGATACTTTCCAATGTCGGCACGCTGGTCGGTCCGGTGCAGCAGAGCGACATCAATCCGACCCTGCCGCCGCAGCTTTATTCCCACGCTGATCAGGCTGCGTACTGGCAGTCGTCGCCGCCGACGAACACACCGACGACCGGCTGGGGCGGGCGCATGTGCGATCTGCTAGTCAGCGCGAATGCCACGCCCAATATTCCGATCATGACCTCGATGAGCGGCAGCGATGCGTTCATTCGTGGCGATACGGTCAATGGTTACATCATGCATGCGAGTCAGGCGCAGACGATTCAGCTTCCCTACGATCCGGCGCCGGGCGGCTCGCAGGCCGCGTTCAATGCGTTGCAGGCGCAGGGCGCGCAGGCGCATGTCCTGGAGCGTACGCTGTCCGCTACCTTGAATCATTCCATCGCGACCGCTGTGCTCACCAACCAGGCGCTCACCGCGGCCGGCGCGCCGACCTTCGCAACGTTTTTCCCGAATTCGGACGGCTACAATTTTGACGCACAATTGCAGACTGCGGCGCGACTGATCTGGGCCGCTTACAACAATGTGCCCGGATATGCCGGCATGAAACGACAGGTGTTCTTCGTCAATGTCGGCGGCTACGACACGCATTCGGACGAACTCAACCAGCACGATCAGGTGCTGTTGCCGGTGCTGTCGCGTGCGCTTTCGGCGTTCTATCTGGCCCTCAACAGCGTCACCATCGGCGCCGGGCAGACGCTCGCGAATGTGGCAACCGCGTTCACAGCTTCGGACTTCGGCCGCTCGATGACGACCAACACCAACGGCAGCGATCACGGGTGGGGCTCGCACCACTTGGTCATCGGCGGTGCGGTGCAGGGAGGCAAGTTCTATGGCAACGGTTGTGGCTTTAATGCAGCTCCCAACTTTGGTGTGGTAATGCCCAGCCTCACCAACCCGACACCGCCGAGCTATGGCACACCATCACCCAACAAGAACGATCCGGGCGATGGCAATGGACGGCTGATTCCGACAACGTCAGTGGATCAGTACGCAGCAACGCTGGCGAACTGGTTCGGGCTGAGTGCGGGCGACATCAGTACGATCTTCCCCAACTTGAGCCATTTCTCTGCCTCGACGCACTACAACCCGGCGAGCGGCTACATGAAGTTTC
>JANXUW010000632.1 GCA_025351985.1 Pseudolysobacter sp. | reverse complement strand
CGCTGGGATTGTGCTGGCTCCAGGCCACGGCATACATGCCGATCGCGGCGACGAGGCCGGTCAGCGCGCCGTTGATGAACCCGAGCCACGCTTCTTTCGCGATCAGCGCACCGGCGCGATCGGCGGTGAGCTCTTTCAGCGTCATGCCGCGCAAGGTCACGGCCAGCGATTGGCAACCGGTGTTGCTGCATTGGCCGGACAACACCGGAATAAAAATGGCGAGGATCACGATGCGATTCACCGTGCCCTGAAATAATCCGACCACACTCGCGGCGACAAACGCCGTGATCAGATTGAGCTGCAGCCACGGATGACGCAGCCGAAGACTGCGTGCCCACGGTGTGGCAGTGCGTTCTTCGCGCTCGACACCGACCATCGAACCGGCTTGCGCGCTGATCTCGAAGGCCTGCTGCTCGAACAGCAACTGGCCGCGCACCACACCGATCAGACGTTGTTGCGAATCGCACACCGGATACACCGGATAATGGCGAGTGACGACTTCGCGCATGGCATCGACCAGCGCGGTTTCCGGGCGCAGCGAAAACGGATTGGCCAGCATGATTTCCTGCAGGCGTTGCTGCGGACTGGCGAACACCAGCTCACGAAATGCCACGACGCCGAGCAGGTGCTGGTTTGCATCGACCACAAAAATATAGGTGATCAATGTATGTCGCACCGCTTCGCGCAAGCTCTCGATGACTTCGCTCACCTCGGCATCCGGCGGAAAGCTCGCCGGCACGCGTTCCATCAAACGTCCGACGCTACCTTCGGGGTAACTCTGGTCATGCAGCCATTGCTCGCCTTGTCCGCTGAGCGCCGCACCGCTGATGCCGGTGCGGCGTTCCGGCGTGAAACGTTGCAGGATTTCCACCGCACGCGCCGGCCCAAGCGTGGCCAGCACGCCGGCGATTTCGGCATCGTGATAATGCGCCAACGCGTCCGCCGCACTTTTCGGATCAAGTTCGCGCGCGATGTTGATCAGCGTGCGCGTGGATTCCGTTACCTGCATCGTCGATTCCTGAAATGCGATTTTTGAAGATGCGCGGATGCTAGCGTAATAGCGCGAAAATCGTCAGCGGCATCGATGAACATTTTCACGCGCGTCGACCGCGCCACCACGACATCACGCCATACAGCGCCACCACGGCCGTCACCGCGATACTGATCGCCAGCCACTGGACCCGCGTGAGGGTGACCAGAACCAGCGCGAGCGCGGCGCAGGCGATGAACGGAATCAACCCACCGCCGGGCAGAACGAACGGCTTGCCTTGCTCGGCGACACCACGGCGCTGCAACGTCCAGGCCGCGACGCTGGTCGCGAAATATGTCAGGCAGATCGCACCGCCGGAGATCAGCACAAGCGCGGCAAAGTTGCCGATCAAGGCCAGCACACAACTGATGCCTGCATGCACGACGATGGCGAAGACCGGTACGCGCGTTTTTTCGGTGACACGAGCCAGCAATGAAGGCAGATAACCATCGCGGGCCAACGCATAAACGAGTCGCGACGTACCGAGCAGATTGCCCTGCAAGAAACCAAGCATGGACATCGTTGCCGTGATCAACAGCAGCACCGCCGCCCCCGGAAAGAGCGCGCCCGCGGTTGCTGCCAGCGGCGTGGCGCTGTCTGCCAATGCGCTGCCGAGTATGCCTTGCGTGACGATTTGCAGACCGACATACAGCAACACGACGAACAGAATCGCGGTGACCGTGGCGCGTGGCACAAGGCGCGACGGGTTGGTCATTTCGGCCGATGGCACCAGCGCGGTTTCCATACCGGAATACGCGAACATCACCAGCACCATCGAGCTGCCCAGCGCCGGCAACGAGGGCAGGGCATCGATACGAATAAAATCGGCATGCACAAAAAACAATCCGCCGATCACGAGGATCAGCAGCGGAGTGAGTTTGATTGCGGCGAGGCTTAAAATCGCGCGCGATCCGGCGCGCACACCGCGCGCGTTGAGCCAGCTCAGCGCGGTATAGATCAGGATCAGCAAGGTCGCGCGCGGCACGCCGCTGGCGAAGGCGGGGGAAAGATGCGCGATCTGGTCGGTGAGTCCGGCCGCCACGCCGCCGCTGGAAGCGACATTCGATACCCACATCAGTACGCCGATGACAAATCCAGCGAACGGCCCGAATGCCGCGCCTGCATAAGTGTATGGCCCGCCGGTCGCGGTGACGCGGCTGCCGGCTGCGGCGAAACACAGTGCGATCGGAATGATCGTCAGCGCACCGAGCAGATACGCAATCGGCGCGGCGTTGCCGACGGTTTTCGCCAGCGCCGCCGGCAGTGCGAAAATTCCACCGCCGACGATCATGTTGACTACCGCGGCGCTGAGTGCCCAGAAGCCCACGGCACGCAGCAATGCGGCGTCGCCTGTGGCGACTTGCGGCGTGGTGGAGGAAGTCAGGCGCATCGGCCGGATAAGTTCATGGTGGGCTCCGTGATCTGCTGAATCTGCGCTGATGATGGCTCGCAGCGTACGTTGCCGCTGCATGGCTGACAAGCCATCGCGTCCACCAAATGGTTACACGTGCGTTCATTGCTGGAGCGGCAAACTTTAACCGCGCTGGAAATATGTTTCGAACCTGTGTTGCAAGCTGTTTGGGATGGCAAAACCCCTAACAGCTGCACTCGGATCGGCCACCAATCTGTTCCTCTACATCGAAGGAGTGTGTTATGAAATTGCTGCATGCCAGAAATTTGAGCGCTGCGCTGGTGATCGCGTTGCTGGCGGGTTGCGTTACCCAGCCGAGTCAGCGGGTGGTGTATCGCGATAACGGCAATGGTGGCGGTCACAACTACGGCGCGTCCCAGGTGTGTCACGAATGCGGCACGATTCGCGGCATCGAGCAGATCGAATATCGCGCCGGCAATTCCGGCGGTGGTGCGGTGCTCGGCGCGATCATC
>JANXUW010000625.1 GCA_025351985.1 Pseudolysobacter sp. | reverse complement strand
GCAGTCGCGCGCGGCCTGCGTTTTCTCGATGTGCTGCTCGATGCGTGTTTTATTTCGCGTCGGCGATAAACCCCGAAACATCGAAATCCGAAACATCGTAATGCCGCACGAGCGGTTCCATGTCGAGCAGATACTGGCGATCATCCGGGTAATACACGGATTGATCGGCGTTCTCGCCGGCGAACGCGCGCACCGCATCCATCGATTGCCATAACGAAATAATCTGGATGTCGCAATGCTCGCCCTGGTCGCGGCGCACGACGAACGCACCGAGATGGCCTGGCGTTTTTCCGTAGTCTTTGAGGCCGGTCTCGCGCAGGTAGGCGAGATAATCGTCCGCCTGATCCTTGCCGGTCATTCCGCGCCAGATGCGTGCGATCATGGATCACTCTTGTTGGCCTGAGACGCGCGCACATTAGCACGCGTTTCGCGACTTTGGCAGTGCAGCATGCGCCACACGATGCCAGCCGTGAACGAGCGCGCTCATGCGCCCGGTTTGGCGATTACAATGAACGTTTGCGCAGCGCTGATGCGCACTGGAGTGATCGGTGATGACGCAGCTCCATGCTGAGCCTGGCGCGATAGCAGACGAGTCCGCGGGCAACTGCATCACGCGGTTCGTCTCGCCATGAAACACGATATCGCGGTACTCGGCGCCACGGGTCAGATCGGGCGTTTCCTGCTGCCGAAATTATGCAGCGCGGGCAAGTCCGTACTCGGGCTGAGTCGTAATCCACCGAAGCCGTCTGCCGATGCAACTCATCTGACCTGGTTACGCGCCGATCTGCATGCCGAGATGCCGGCACTGGATCAGATCGAAACCTTGATCAGTCTCGGGCCACTGGATGCGCTGGTGGCCTGGCTGCAGCGCAATCGACCGACATCGCTACATCGCATCATCGCTTTCAGTTCGATGAGTGCGGAAAGCAAGCGTGATTCGCTCGATCCGGTCGAACGCGACCTCGCCAGGCGATTGCACGACAGCGAGCAGCAATTGCTGGCGCTGGGTCGTACACACGAAATCGCGGTCACGATTTTTCGCCCGACGCTGATTTACGGCGCCGGCATGGATCGCAGCCTCACACCGCTGGCGCGATTTGCCTCGCGCTGGCATGTACTGCCGATCCCGCTGGCGGCGACCGGGCTGCGCCAACCGGTGCATGCCGAGGATCTCGCCGACGCGTGTATCGCGGTGTTGGATCGTCTGACAAGTTTCGGGCGAATTTATCCGCTCGGTGGCGGCGAACGTCTCAGCTTTCGCGCAGTTTGCCGGCGCATCGGGGCCGGACTGCCCAAAACCGTGTTGCCGCTGCCACTGCCTTCGTGGTTATTGCGTGCCGCCTTGTTGCTGCGTGGCAACGCAAAATCGGGTGCGGTTTCGGTGATGGCAATTACTCGTTTGCGGCACGATCTGGTCGCCGATAACTCGGCGGCGGCGCACGATTTCGGCTACGCGCCGCGCTCGTTTTATCCGCTGGCAGCAAGCTGGGGCCTCCCGGCGGTCTGAATTCGGCGAAATTCTCATTGTTCGCTTCTGTGTACTTTGCTACAAGTTTATTTTGTAACAAGTATACAAAAACAAATCCGGCATTACCGTACGCGCGAGTATTGATGCTGCATTGCGTCATAAAACGAGGTTCAGGCGCAGTTAAATTCCCGTTGCCAACGGGCGTTTGAACTATCTATGATGCGGCTGTCGTTGCGACCCTTAAACCTGACAAAGGATTCATCCCATGCAGGCCCGACTGCTTGTAAGTTCCGTATTGTGTTCCCTGCTGCTCGCTGGTTGCGGCGGCGGTAGCAGCAATAGCCCGCACACCGTGGCGCAAGTTCCTGTGCTCAACAGCAATGGTTCGCCGGTGACGGGGATAATCACGGCGAGTTTCGATCCGACCAATTCGGTCGTGCCGTTCCCGACCAATCTGCTGCTGTCCGGCACCACCGATTTGACGCTGAATATTCCGGTGCCGAATCCGAACGATGCCAGCAATCCGAAAGTAGCGCTGAATGCGCTGGATGGCTTCGGCACGATATCGCCGTGGAGCACCGGATTCTCGGTCGCGCCGAATCCGGCGACGTTGCTGGCTGGCAAGACCGTGCGATTGTTCGAGGTATCACTCACCGGCCCCGGCGGCGGTGTCACCAAGATCGTTCGTGAATTGGCGTCGCCGCAGGAGTTCGTGGTCACGTTGTCGCCGTCGGATACCACCGGCCGCACTCTGGTGATCGTGCCGACCAAGCCGCTCGTGCAGCTCACCTCGTACATGGCAGTGATGCTCGGCGATGGCGGCACCGGCTTGGCGCCGGCCGCACGTGTGCCCAGTATTGCTGATGCTTCGGGTAACGACATCACGTCGGATACGACGTATTTCCTCGCCAAGCGCACCAGCCCGGTATGCGTCAATGGAAAATCCACCGATCCGCTGTTGCCGGATGGGC
Source organism: Pseudolysobacter sp. (assembly GCA_025351985.1). Taxonomy (GTDB): domain Bacteria; phylum Pseudomonadota; class Gammaproteobacteria; order Xanthomonadales; family Rhodanobacteraceae; genus Pseudolysobacter. The sequence continues at coordinate 7,771 of JANXUW010000625.1, read as the reverse complement.
AAGCCTGCGGTCTCGAACCGCTGCGCCAGTTGATCAATTCGCAGGAGGCCGCCGCGCAGGCGTTCGGTGTTGATCGCGGCCGCATCGTGCTGTCATGGGTTGCTACTACCCAGTCGATCACGGTCGAACTCAGTGCGGTCAACAGCATCGTCGATGCATTGCCAGCACCGGTCACCGCAATCGCGCCGACGGGTCTGGACCTCAGCAAGATCAATGCGAGTCTGCCGCCGATCGCCAATGTGTATGTCGGCATCCTGCAGATTCCGTATTACCTGAACGTGCCATCCGCAGCCAATCCGGCCGCGCCTTTGGGCGGTTCGTGGAAAGCCGCTCCGGGTGGTTATGTGCCACCGTTCAATGCAGCAGGGCTTGATCCGACCTCGACCAACGTCACGTTCGCCAATCCGATTCCGGTGAAGACCACTTCGCTCGCGATTCCTGTGCTGATGACCGTGCCGAATGCCAACTCGGGCAAGACCAAGCCGGCAGCTGGCTGGCCGATCGTGATTTTCCAGCACGGCATCACGCGCAATCGTACCGACATGTTCGCGATTGCCGGCGCACTGGCTTCGCAGGGTTACGCGGCGGTGGCAATCGATCTGCCGCTGCATGGCCTGACCGATCCGACCAATCCGTTCTTCCATAATCAGTTGCTGACCGGTTCGCCGGCTGCAGGCTTGATCACCGGCGAGCGTACCTTCGATCTGGATCTCAGCAACAACACGACCGGTGCGGCCGGCCCGGATGGCAAGATCGATTCGTCGGGTTCGTACACGATCAACCTCACCAGCCTGCTGACTTCGCGCGACAATCTGCGTGAAGGTGTGGCCGATCTGCTGTCACTGCGTCGCTCGATCGAAAAGATGAGCATCTCCGGTGGAGCTAGCGATTTCGATACCTCGCGTGTTGCTTATGTCGGTCAGTCGCTTGGCAGTATCGTGGGCACCGATTTCATGGCCGTTGCGCAAACGCCCAACACCTACGTGCAGAACGCTGTGCTCAACGTTCCGGGTGGCGGCATCGCCAACTTCCTCGTGGCATCGCCTTCGTTCGGTCCGCGCATCGTCGCCGGGTTGGGGCAGGTCGGCGTGCACCCGGGAACGTCGGATTTCGATACCTTCCTTGCGGTAACGCAAACCGTCACCGATTCCGGTGATCCGATCAACTACGCATTCGCCACTGCGAACAAGAATCTGTTGATTCAGGAAGTCGTCGGCGATGGCGCCAGCTCGCTGCCGGATCAGGTGATTCCGAACTCGGTCATCAATGTCACGATTCCCGGTACCAGCGTGAAAATCACGGCACCGCTGTCGGGTACCGAGCCGCTGATCGCAGCACTTGGTCTGTCGACGATCGTTGCGCCCGGTGCGCAATCTGCGACAGGAATTCGTGGCGTGGTGCGCTTCACCAAGGGCGAACACGGTTCGATTCTCGATCCGACCTCGTCGCCGAAAACGACCGTCGAAATGCAGACCGAGATGTTGAGTTTCCTGTTGAGCGGCGGTCATGCCGTACAGGTCACCGATACCTCCGTCACTCGCACGCAGTAATGCACAGGACTCTGGGGAGCCACCTATGAAAATACTCAAGTTCAGCAATAACGGCGCGCGTTTTAATCAGCGTCCGGCCCCGCGCAGTCTGACTATCGCCATCGCGTTGGTGCTGGCGGCGGGGGTTGCGCCGCAAGTTGCGCAGGCGTTCCAGTTCGGCGATACCAACGGCCTCAGCGGCACGGTGAATACCACAGTGTCGTACGGCATCTCGTATCGTGTCTCGGACGTCGATGAGAATCTCATCGCCAAGGCACATTGGGATCCGACGATTGGCTTCAAAACGCCAGCTCAGCAGCGCGCCGCCAAAGGTGCGTTCTCGGCCAACGGCGATGATGGCGATCTGAACTATGGCAAGTGGCAGCCGTTCTCGAATCAGGTGCGTTTCCTGACCGAGGTCAAGCTCAATTACGGTCCGGATTGGGGCGCGTTTATTCGTGCGGGCGGTTTCTACGACTTCACCAACGCCAATAACGACAACCTGACCAGTCTCGCCAAGGATCGTGTCGGCAAAGACATTTACCTGCTCGACGCCTTCATCTTCCACAACTTTGAACTCAACGCGCACCAAGGCTCGATTCGCCTGGGTTCGCAGGTCGCGAGCTGGGGCGAAAGCACGTTTATCCAGGGCGGCATCAACGTTATCAACCCGATCGACGTCTCCAAGTTGCGCAGTGCCGGCGCGGATTTGAAAGAAGCCTACCTGCCGGTCAACATGCTGCGGGTGTCGTACAACTTCACCGACAATTTCTCGGCCGAAGCGATCTACCTGCTGCAGTTCTCGCAGACCAATCCGGATCCGTCAGGCACATATTTCTCGACCAACGATTTTGCATCGATCGGCGGCACGTATGCGTCCTTGCCCTTCGGCCTGTTGCCGCAACCGGTGAAAAATCCGGAGAACTATTACAAGGTTTGCAACGGCGGTGCGCCGAGCGACAACAGCGCTTTCGGCGGCGGCACCATCAAGAACAATCCGTTGCTCGCCGCGTCGTGCTCGCAAATCGCACCGCGCACGTTCGATCAATATCCGGATCGTTTCGGCCAGTTCGGTCTGTCGATGCACTACGTTGCGCCGTGGCTCAACAATACCGAGTTCGGTTTTTACTATTTGAACTATGACAGTCGCCTGCCGTTTGCGAGCGGTTATGCGGTGACCAGTCAGGCCGCGACCAGCGCATTGCTGTTCAACGAATACCCGGCGAATATTCATCTGTTTGGTGCGAGCTTCAACACCACGTTGGAAGCCACCGGTGTCGCGCTGCAGGGCGAGGTAAGTTATCGCCCGAACCAGCCGTTGCAGATATCCGCGGTGGAGTTGATTTTCGCCGGCTTGTCACCGTTGAACGCATTCATCCCGCAGCCGGGTGATCGCTTCAACAGCCAGCTCGGCAACTTCGCGCCGGGCCAGTTGCTGACGGGTTATACGCGTCGTCATGTCGCACAGATCCAGAGCACCGCGACCAAGGTGTTTGGTCCTGGCAACTGGTTCAATGCGAACCAGGTTTCCGTCGTTGGCGAAATCGGCGCCACCGATGTTACCAACATGCCCGCACGCGGCATCTTGCGTTTGCAGGGCGATGGTACCGACACCAGCGGTGGCCCGGACGAACTCAGTGGTGCGTTGCGCAATCCGGAAACGCAGACTGACGGTTTCCCGACCAAGTTCTCGTGGGGTTATCGTCTGGCTGCGCGTGCCGATTACAACAATGCGTTCGGCACGTCGTTCACCTTGTCGCCACGCGTCGCATTCAACCATGACGTCCACGGTATTTCGCCAGGCCCGGGTGGCAACTTCATCCAGGGCCGCAAGTCGATCACGCTCGGCATGGAAGCGAATTATCTGAACCAGTGGTCGGTCGATCTGAGCTATACGAATTACTTCGGCGCGGGCGAATTGAATCTGATCAATGATCGCGATTTCCTTGCGTTCGTCGTCAAGTACGCGTTCTGAGCCGAATGCATCTGCAAGCAAATAACGTAGTGGAGGGGTAATTATGTTTAGCCTGAAAAAGACCGCAACTGCAACGTTGCTGGCATTGGCGATGATCTCCACCGGGGCTCTCGCCAAGGGCAGCCCGCAGGATGTCGCCAAGCTCGGTGTCAAAGGTACGCCGCTGACGCCGACCGGCGCCGAGCGAGCGGGCAACAAGGACGGCACGATCCCGGCGTGGGATGGCGGCATCACGCAACCGCCGGCCGGCTACAAGGTGGGCGATCATCACCAGGATCCGTTTGCCGGCGATAAACCGCTGCTCACCATCACGCCGGAAAACTACAAGCAATACGCCGAAAAGCTGAATCCCGGGCAGATGGCGATGTTTGAAAAGTACAAAGACTACAAGATGCTGATCTACCCGACGCGGCGCAGCGCGGCTTTCCCTGCGCGCATCTACGAGATGAGCATCAAGAACGCGGCGACCGGCGAGCTCATCGACGATGGCGATGGCTTGATCAACGTCGCTGAAGCGATTCCGTTTCCGATCCTCGACGCCGACCCGGCCAAGGCCGGTTACGAGGCGATCTGGAATCACAAGCTGAAATATCGTGGTAGCGCGTTGTCGCGTTGGGATGACACCGCCGTACCCACGGCCAGCGGTGAATACCAGCTCGTGCGCATCAAGGAAGAACTGCTCGGGCTGTATTCCAAACCCGGTATCACCCTCAAGGACATCAACAACGTCCTGACCTATTTATATCAGGAAGTGGTTTCGCCGCCGCGCTTGGCCGGTCAGGTTCTGCTGGTGCACGAATCGCTCGATGCGAAGAAAGATCCGCGCCAGGCCTGGATTTACAACCCCGGTCAACGCCGCGTGCGCCGTGCGCCGAACATCGCGTACGACAATCCGGGCACCGCGTCGGATGATCAGCGTACCGATGACATGTTCGACATGTTCAACGGCGCGATGGACAAGTTCACCTGGACCCTGGTCGGCAAAAAAGAAATGTACGTGCCGTACAACTCCTACACCGTGCACAGCGACAAGGTAAGCGACAAGGATATCGTCAAGCCCGGCCATCTGAATCAGGATTTGCTGCGCTACGAATTGCATCGTGTGTATGTGGTCGAAGCCAAGCTCAAGGCCGGCCAGCGCCACATCAATAATCGCCGCACGTTCTATCTCGATGAAGACAGCTGGCAAATTCTGGAAATCGAGCACTACGACAACCAGGACAAGCTGTGGCGCTACTCGGAAGCACCGACCGTGGTGTATTACGAAGTGCCGACCGTCATGAGCACACTTGAAGTGCATTACGATCTCAAATCCGGTCGCTACATCGTGCTCGGCCTGGACAACCAGGAGAAGATGTACGACTTCTCCTACCAGTCCACGCCGCAGAACTTCACCCCGGAATCGCTGCGTCAACGCGGCATCCAGTAGGTTGGCGCAATAAGAAGTTGTGTTCTTCGAACAGCCGCCCTTGTGGCGGCTGTTCGCGTATCGGACCTCGGCAAATGAGGTCGCTCAGTACGGAGAAATCGAGATGTCGTTGCAAACCCCGCGTCCGTCGACAGGCAGGAAAATCCTGTGCATGAGTTTGCTTCTGGCATCGAGTTTTGCGCTCAATGCCGCGACGACCGACAGGACCGCTGTGCCCGCACCTGCAGATTCGGCACCGCCATTCTGGCAGGATCCGAGCAATCTTCCGGCCGAAATTCTGCCGCGCGTCAACCAGGGTCTGTTCACCGGACTAGCGCAAATCGAAAGTGGTTTTGTCGCGGTCGGCGAGCGTGGTCAGATTGCGCTCTCCAGCGACGGCAAAAACTGGACGCAGGCGGAAGCAGTACCGACCCGCACCACGTTGACTTCAGTCGCAGCGATCGGCATGCAGCTCTGGGCGGTCGGCCACGATGGCGTGATCGTGTACAGCGCCGATGCCGGGCAGCACTGGCAACTGCAGCGCAGCGATCCGTTGAAAAAATCCGAGGCCGCGGGTCGCTCCGGACGTGCCGCCTCACAGGGCGCGCCGTTGTTGAGTGTGCTGTTTCTGGACGTCAATACCGGTTTTGCCGTCGGTGGCTACAGCCTGTTTCTCGGCACCCGTGATGGCGGTAAAACCTGGACACCGATCGATTTGAAAGCGCTGGTTGAACGCCCGGCATCCAGCAAAATCGTGGGTAGCAACGATGCTGACAAACCGCTGGTTTTCAGCAAGGAACAGCTCGCGCTTGAGGATGAAGCCGACCCGCACTTGAACAGTATCGTTGCCACCAGCGATGGTTCGTTGTTGATCGCGGCAGAACGCGGCACGGTGTATCGCTCGACCGATCACGGCGAGCATTGGCAGAAACTGAAATTGCCGTACGACGGGTCGATGTTTGGCGCGATCGGCTTCGAAGACAAACACGTTCTGGTGTTCGGTTTGCGCGGGCACGTTTACGAGTCGCGCAATCTCGGCGACGAATGGAACGAGGTCAAGACCGGCACCTCCCTGAGTCTGCTGGGTGGTCGCGGTCTGGCCAACGGTGGCGCGATCCTGTCCGGCGCGAATGGCCTGCTGCTGTTGCGCAAGAATGCCGGTGACGTATTCCAGATTCTCACCGATGCGAGTGCCGGTTCGATCAGCGCCGCGCTGCCAATTGGCGATGCGCAGGATCTCGTGATCGCCGCTGAAAACGGCGTCAGCCGGTTTGTGCCGCAGCAATAGAAAAAAACAAACAAACGTAATCGTTCAGCAGTAACGCAAAAACAAGGGTCTCGGCATGAATCCGTCTGCAAACACATCCCATTCCGCACCGGGTTTTGTGCATCGTCTGGCCGAAAAGCTGGTCTTCGGCAATCGCCTGATCGTGCTGGTCGTGTTCCTGCTGATCACGCTGGCGATGACGTATTTTGCAGCGCAGCTGAAGGTCGATGCGGGCTTCAAGAAACAGATCCCGTTGCAGCACGAATACATGCAAACTTTCCTCGATTACGAGCGCGATTTCGGTGGCGCCAATCGTGTGCTGATCGCGGTGATGGACAAGAGCGGCAACATGTTCAACCAGCCGTTCTTCCAGACCATGGAGAACATCACCAAGGACGCGAAGACCATCGACTCGGTCGACGATGCGCGCTTGCGATCGATCTTCACGCCGAACGTGCGTTTTGTCGAAGTGGTCGAGGACGGGTTTGCCGGCGGTAATGTGATTCCCGCCAACTTCACGCCCAACGAACCGGGCTTCGTGGCGACGCAGGCGCAGTTCGACATCATTCGCGCCAATATCGAAAAGGCCAATATCGTCGGTCGTCTGGTCGCCAAGGATTTTTCCGGGGCGATGGTCTGGGTCGATCTTGTGCCCGAGGATGCCGAACACGGGGTCAAGCTCGACTACAACAATATCAGCCATCAGCTCGACGCAATTCGGGCCAAGTACGAAAACGAACACACCACGGTTGCGATCATCGGTTTTGCGAAAATGGTCGGTGACATCACCGACGGCGCACGTTCGGTGATCTGGTTTTTCCTGATTACGATCGCGTTCACGTGGCTGTTGTTGTTCCTGTATTCCTCGTCGGCCAAACTCGCGTCGCTGACGGTATTCTGTGCACTGATCGCGGTGCTGTGGATGCTCGGCATGCTGCGCCTGCTCGGCTTCGGCATTGATCCGATGAACATGCTCACGCCGTTCCTGATCTTTGCTATCGCCGTGAGTCACGGCGAGCAGATGATCAATCGCTACCGCGGCGAAATCTTTTTTGGCGGGCTGGAAGAAGGCAGTGTCGAGGAGTTGCGCGCGCGCCACGGCGTCGATGCGAGCACTGCAGCAACGCGTGCGTTCCGTGCGTTGCTGGTGCCCGGTTCGGTCGCACTGATCGCCGGTTGCATTGGTTTTGCAACGATCCTGATCATCCCGATCCGCATCATCTTCGAGCTCGCCATCACCGCCACGGTCGGCGTGGCGATCACGATTCTGACCGACCTGATCCTGCTGCCGGTGCTGCTGTCGTTCTGCCGCTTGCGCAACCTCGAACGCAAGCGCGAATACCGCCTGCGTCAGCTCACCAAGTTCGACAAGATCTGGACCTTCATGGCGCGCTTCAGCCGCCCGGTGCCGGCCGCGATCATCATTCTCGTTGGTATCGTGATGTGGTTTTTCGCTGCGCAATACGGGCACAAGGTGATGATCGGCGACGCGCAGAAAGGTGTTGCCGAACTGCGCCCTGAAGCGCGCTACAACCGTGATGCGGTGCTGATCAGCGACAAATTCGCGCTCGGCGTGGATATCCTCAGCGTGA
>JANXUW010000574.1 GCA_025351985.1 Pseudolysobacter sp. | reverse complement strand
CCGGCCTCTATGGCATCGCGATTGCGGCAACGGCGATGTTGTCGATGACCGGCATGATCGTCGCGCTCGATGCGTACGGCCCGATCACCGACAACGCCGGCGGTATCGCCGAGATGGCCGGTTTGCCGGAGTCGATCCGCGCGATCACCGATCCGCTCGATGCCGTCGGCAACACCACCAAGGCGGTGACCAAGGGTTACGCGATCGGCTCCGCCGGCCTCGCCGCACTCGTGTTGTTTGCGGACTACACGCACAAGCTCAGTGCGCAGCATCCGGGGCAGATCTTTACCTTCGACCTGTCCGATCATATGGTCATCATCGGCCTGTTCATCGGCGGCCTGATTCCGTACCTGTTCGCCTCGATGGCGATGGAAGCGGTCGGTCGCGCGGCGGGTTCGGTGGTCGAGGAAGTACGTCGCCAATTCCGCGAAATTCCGGGCATCATGGCCGGCACAGCCAAGCCGGATTATTCGCGCGCGGTCGACATGCTGACCAAGTCGGCGATCAAGGAAATGCTGATTCCGTCGTTGCTGCCAGTGTTTGTGCCGATCGTGATCGGTTTCCTGCTCGGGCCGAAAGCGCTCGGCGGTTTGCTGGTCGGCACGATCGTCACCGGCCTGTTCGTCGCGATCTCGATGACCACCGGCGGCGGCGCGTGGGATAACGCCAAGAAATACATCGAAGACGGTCATCACGGCGGCAAAGGTTCGGATGCGCACAAAGCGGCCGTCACCGGCGATACCGTGGGCGATCCGTACAAGGACACGGCCGGCCCGGCAATCAATCCGTTGATCAAGATCATCAACATCGTCGCGTTGCTGCTGATTCCACTGTTGTAAAACGTCGCGTCCGCGCCACGGCGCGGCGAAGTTGTAAAAACGAAGAAGCCTCGCCCAGTGCGGGGCTTCTTCGTTATTGCGCGCGGAAATCGCTATGATGAAACACGACCTCACGCTTTATTTGCCGGTGGAAAATCCATGAAGAATTTATTGCGATTGCTTGCTCCCGCGCTGGCCGGCGTATTGCTCATCGGTGCGTCGCAAGCCGCCGAATCGGCGCATCCGACAACGGTCGACGCCGCGCTGCAAAAAGCCAAGCAAGCACATGCGCCGGTGCTGATCGATTTTTCCGCGCCGTGGTGTTACTCGTGTTATTACATGGCGACCCACGTCTTGAACGGGCCTGAGTGGCTGGCGGTCGAGGCGAAAACCGTGGTTGCCGAGATCGATGCCGATTCGCCGGACGGCGCGGCGTGGATGAAAAAGCTCGAAGTGAAAGCGCTGCCGATGTATGTCGTGCTCGACGAAAAAGGCAATGAGCTCGGCCGTATTGTTGCCGAACAGCCGCGCGAAAAATTCTATCCGCTGGTCAACAAGATTCTTGCGGCCGGCAATACACTCGATCAGCTGAAGCAGAAAGCGCTGGGCGGATCGATCGACGCCGCCACCACCGTGCTCGGTTCATACCAGGCCCGCGGACAAGGCAAGCAAGGACTCGACTGGTTCGCCGGCTTGCCGGAAAAATCGCGCGCAGCGGCGAACAAGAATGCCGTCGTTGTATTGTGGCTTGATCGTCTGAGGTTGCTAAACGCGCTGGCCGCAAAAGATCAACCGACCGCGATGGCGAGCGCGCAACGTGTGCTGGCTGGCGATATCGGTTGCGATCGACCGTACGTGATCGATTCGTTGCTCGAAGCCAGCGAAAAGCTTCCCGCCACAGAACGCAGCAAACTGCTGCAGCCGCAGAAAGTGGCGCTGGAGCGTTTCCTCGACCAGCAGATTTTCATCGCCACACCGACCTGCGCCGACCAGCGCAGCGCGGTGATTTCCACGGCCGATGCCGATGCCGCGCTCGGCGAAACGACCGCCGAATCGGCTGTGCTCGATCGTGCAATCGCCGCCACGCGGCAACGTCTCGGCAACGATTTCAGCCACGACCGCAATCTCGCCGACAATCTGCGCGTGTATCTGGTGCGCGCCAAACGCAATGACGAACTCGATGCGTTGTATCCGAAACTGATCGCGGCGTATCCGGACGATTACGTTTATCTGTATCGCTACGGCCGCAGCCTGTTCGAACGCGGCAATGCGACCGCTGCGCTGCCACTGCTGGAACAAGCTGCGGACAAGGCCTACGGTCAGAATCGCCTCACGGTCGCGACGTTTCGCGTGAAAGCATTAAAAGCGCTGAAGCGCCAGGCCGACGCCGAAAAAGTCGTGAGCGAAGTGCTCGAACAGAACGGTCAGTGGTTTCCCGAGCAGGTCGCGGCGTTGAAGACGGCGTTGAAATCCTGAGGCGATTCACTCCGTTTCGGCAGCTATGTGTTACTTGGCATCGCCCGACCAAACCCGCTATCTTACTGCCACGTAACAACAACGCAGGAGCAGGATCATGAAGGGTATTTTGTTACTGGCAATGGCTGGAATTTTAGCAGGATGCGCAACTACCGCGCCGCTCAAGGTGGGAAAAGACACCTACACCATATCGTCTCGCGTACCGTTTGCCGGGCCGACTGGCGCAATAGGCGACGCGCTCGGAAAGGCGAATACATTCTGCGCGTCACAGAACAAAGAAGTGCAACTCTTGACGCAGAATTCTTCTGAGTGCGCATTGCACGGCGGCTGCGGTCAGGCTGAGGTTACGTTTCTTTGTTTGAGCGAATCAGATCCGCGCTACTCGGCGACTCAGATGCGCAAGGACAACGGCGTGAACACGATCGAAGTCAAGCAGCATTAATTTCCTCGGAGTGGCTTCGCCGGCTTTACCACCGGCTTAGTCGCGGCCTTTCCGGTTTACGGATTGACGTTACCCTTGGTCGAGTAGTTATTCGTCCGTCGCGGTATCGCCACCGGGCCTGCTGACCATTCGAAAATCCTTTCGTTCAGGTTAGCCGCCTTGTTTTTGTCGCGCTGCAGCACGCGATGCATTATCCTTTTCGACCTTTCAGGCCCGCCGCGCGGGCCGCATCCACACGGAGCAAATCATGGGTCTCGATCTGGTCAATGCCGGCAAAGACGTGCCGAACGAAATCAACGTCATCATCGAAATCCCGATGAACTCGGAACCGGTGAAGTACGAAGTGGACAAGGCCACCGGCGCGATTTTCGTCGACCGCGTGCTGACCACGGCGATGCGTTATCCGTGCAACTACGGCTACATTCCGAACACGCTTTCGGGCGATGGTGATCCGGCCGATGTGCTTGTGATCATGCCGGTGCCGCTGATTGCGGGTTCGGTGATCCGCTGCCGTCCGCTCGGCATGCTCAACATGACCGACGAGGCCGGCGAAGATGCCAAGCTCGTGGTCGTGCCGATCAGCAAGGTGTTCGGCGGCTACAGCAAGTTCAACAACGTGACCGATGTACCCGAGCACACGCTCGAACGCATCGCGCATTTTTTCGAGCATTACAAGGATCTGGAAAAAGGCAAATGGGTCAAGGTGCAGGGCTGGCTCGGTGTGGAAGAAGCGAAGCGCGAAATCGTCGAGTCGGTCGAACGTTACGAGAATGCGCCGGAAAAACCGCGCTTCTAATACTCTCCTGAAACGCTGATCGCGGCGCGATAATCACGCGCGATTCCGGCATCACGAAATTGTTTGATTGCGCGCGGCGATCACGCCGTCATTGCGTATCGTCATCGTCCTTGTCGTCCAACGGATTGGCTGGCGCTTTTTCGGCGACGTGCGCGGCAAGCATGTCGGCGGCGCGCCAGATCCAGATGTGGCCGAAGCGATAATCCTGCACGTAGAACGGCGCCACCGGTACCGGATATTTGCCGTTGAAGGTCATCAGCAAACCGTCCGGGTGCGCGATGCACCACTCGTGCACTTGCGCGAACGTGATGCTCGGCAGCGGCGTGGTCAGGCGTCCGGCAAACTCGAACAGGCCATGATGCCAGCCGATATTCGCAATCGGCTGGCCACGCTCCTGCGCGGCACGGATCTGCGCCGCGGCAGCGGTGACATCAAGCTGGTCGCGCAAGGCTTGGCTCTGCGCGAGCATCAAAGCGAGCACCGCCGCGGACGCACAAATCGCCAAGGTGCGCGGCTCGCGATCCGCGCTTCGACGCAGCAACAAAAATCCGCCGATCAAAATAATGCACGCGCCCCACAGCGGCCATAAACCCGCCACCGCATCGACTTCCGAACTGTTGATGCCGACGCGATTGAACAGCGCGAGCGCGGATGCAAATTGAACCGGATTCGCCGCGGTCAATGCCAACGTCAGCAGCGCGATGCCGAGGATCAGCAACAGCGCGCCGAATAATCTTCCGCGCACTCGCGCCGCCGGCGACTCGAAAACCAGCGCGAGAATCAGCGCGATACCCGGCATGATCGGCAACAAATAATGCGGTTGTTTGCCGCTGACGAAGCAGAACGCGATGAACGTCGGCAGACTCCACAGCAGCGCAAAACGGCCCGCCTGCGTGCCGATGAGTGCCGAGCGCCATGCGGCGAACGGCGCACGCAAAACCAGCGGCCACGGCAACAGCATCAGCGGAAATACCATCGCGTACCACCACAACGGACGCTGATGCGCAAAGCTGTTCGCGACGCGCCCGACGGTCTGATGCAGCAGAATTGCCTGTGCGTTCTGCACGCCGATATTCAGCGTCGCCGGGACCACCCACGCCAATGTGATCAGCAATCCGCCGAGCAATCCGAGCACACCAAGCGCATACCAGCGCAGCATACTGGCGCGCGCCGCGATGCTCCAGAACGGTGCCAGCGCAAACGCGAATGCGACATCGAGAATCGCCACCGGGCCTTTGGCGAGGATGCCCAGGCCGATGCCGAGCGCGATCAACGCGACACCGCGACCGTGCCGCGCATGATCCAGATCGAGCATGCCATGCAACGCAATCAGCACGCACGTCGCCAGCAACACATCGAACATGATGGCGCTGGAGAATGTCGCGAAATACACCATGCCGAGCAGCATCCATACCGCACGCACCGCCAGGGTTGGCGAGTCGCTCAGGCGCAGCACCAGCCGGTGCAGCAAAAACAGACTGGCCAGCGAACCGAGCAAGGTGATCACGCGCGCCGACCACACGTGAATGCCGAACACGCTCCAGCTCAGGTTGATCAGCCAGAACAACAGCGGCGGTTTTTCCGAATAAATTGCGCCGTTCAAATGCGGCACGAGATAATTGCCGCTGCTGTGCATCTCCCACGCCACGGCGAGATAACGCGTTTCGTCGATCGGCAGGGCCGGCAGCATGAACACGATCGGCAGCAGCAATATCAGCCAGATCAGGCGCCAGTCGGCGAGACTCGCGAGGATTTTCGCGAGGGTCGGATTATTTATTGTCATCGGGATTTATTCGGTGCTTCAACGCGCTGTTTCAGCCGCGATCCAGCAGGGATTTCAAGTCGATCACCGCCGCATTCGCCCGCGACACATAATTCGCCATCACCAGCGAATGATTGGCGAAAAATCCAAATGGACGGCCATTCAAAATGATCGGACTCGACAATGGTTTCTGCGATTCTTCAAGCTCGCGAATCACCTGCTTGAGGCTGACCATCGCGTGTTTGCTCACCAGGATCGGCGCGAAATCGACCTGGATCGCCTTGAGCTGTTCGAGCAAGGCCCACGTGTAGCCGCGCGACTCGTAGAAGATATCGTCGATCTGCGTCCACGGCGTCTGCACCACCTGCGGCGCTTGCGTGGTGCTGGTATTCAACGCGGCATTGGTGGTACTTGCCGCCGCATCGACCGGCGCATCGCCTTCGAGTCGCAACTGGCCGACGCTGGCGGACAATCGCTGCGACAAGCTGCCGAGGCGATTCGATACCTGATCGAGATAATCGGCCAAGCTGTCGGCGCGCGCATAAAACTGCGCGCTGTTCGGATCGCCCGTGCCGAGGCGTTTCAAATAGCCGTCCAGATGGCCAATCGCCTTGCGGTACTGGCTCTCGGAGCTCGGCAACAGCCAGCGATCATTCGGGCTCGAAAACAGCGGTTCGGCCTCTTTCAGATCAACATCTTCTTCGGACTGCGATTGCGAACGCGCAAACTTGTTGCGCATCTCGCGCGACAGATCGCGCGTCGCGGTGATCACGCCGAATTCCCAGTTCGGCACATTGTCCATGAGTACGCCAGGCGGAAATTTGTCGTTGGAAAGATACCCACCGCGTTTGTCGAGCAGGGTTTCGGCCGAGCGCATCAAGGTGCTCGCGAGTACCGCGCCGGTCACTACATGCTGGTTTTTTTCCGCCACGCGTTGCTCGGCGACCTTGACCACGTCGAATTGCGGCGGCTCGTAATCCCACCACCACATCAGCGCGAGAATGACGACGGCGTAAATGGTGATCAACGCAAGTACGCCGCGCACCAGCCAACTTGCGCGCGACGGGCGTAACCGATTGAAGATGGGCATGCGATGACTCCGGAAATTTTTGACCTGCAACCCGGGATTCGCCCGCTGCATTGTCGCAATGCGTATTGTGCCGCAGACCCGCCACTGCCGCACGTTTGATTTCCTCGGCGCTGGCGCGGCGTTAAGATACGAAGGTACTCACTGCCTGGTAAATTTCATGTTGACGCTTCCCGGCCATGCCGTGCTCGACAAGATCGCATTGATCGGCGGTTGCGCGCGATTGCCGCTGCGCTGCGATCTCGCGCGGCTGCTCGGCGACGTCGCCGCATTGCCAGCGGAACTCTGGGGCACGCGCGGTGGCAGGGTTGGTGTGCATAACGCGGCGCAGGCGATATTCCTGCGCGGACACGCTCCCGCGCAAGGCAACCTGCCGATCGAGGATCGTGATGCGCTGGCGCATCTGCCGTATGTGCGCGAAATCATCACGACACTGATTCCGGCGCCGCCGTTGCGCTGCCTGCTGGCGATGCTGCCGCCGGGCGCGACGATCATGCCGCACATGGATCACGGCGATTATTTCAGCAAGGCGATCCGCATTCATGTGCCGATCATCACCAGCCCGGACGTATGGATGTTCTGCGCCGATCGCAGCTACAACATGCAACCGGGTGAAATCTGGGCGCTGAACAACAGCACGACACACGCGGTATGGAATGCCGATCCCGCACTCGGTCGGATTCACCTGATTTGCGATTTTCTGCCGTCGCCGGGTTTGTTCGCGTTGCTGGGCGATGCGCAACGCGATCTCGGTGTAGTCGAGCCACGTGTAAACCAGCGTCTGTTCGCGGCCCCGACGAGCGCATGATCGCCACCGATCGTTTTGTCTATCTGCATCTGCACAAATCCGGCGGAACATTCATCAACGAATG
>JANXUW010000539.1 GCA_025351985.1 Pseudolysobacter sp. | reverse complement strand
ATCTGAAGGCTCAGTTCGGCTGCGCAAGTGTTACCCGCAAGCAAGGCGCAGTCGGCACGTCACTCAGTGACTATCGCTGTTATACCGCAGCGGACGGCTTCAATTTCCAGGCCGTCGGTAACGTGTTGCTGACCAAGCAGGAACGCGCGAGCGCATTCATCATCGGCAACTACAAACTCACCGACAACGTTGAAACCTATCTTGAGGTCTACCACAACAAGACCGTATCGAACTCCGCGCTGGCGCCGTATCCGGCCGACACACGCGCGTCGCCGTTCACCATTTCCGGGCAAAGTTATTACAACCCGTTTGGTGCGGATCTGACCGGCACCGCAACGCGCTTCCGTGCACGTCTGACCTCGCTCGGAAATCGCGAAACTCACTTTTCTACGACCAGCGATCAGGCGATTGCCGGTTTGCGCGGCACCTTTGGCGACAGCAGCTGGCAGTGGGATGGCAACTTCGATTTCGGCCATACCCAACAACTGAGTCTCACGAGCGGATTTCTGAATGTTTCGAAATTGAACGCCGGTGCCGGGCCTTCATATAACGCGGGCACCGCCGCCAATCCGAAGATCGTCTGCGGTACGGATCCCGCCAAGGGCGGCAGTGGTCCGATTGCCGGCTGCAATCCGTTCAACTTCTTGAACATCTTCGATCCGAACACGATTGCAGCATTGCAGGCGGCCGGCGCGAATCCGTTCCTGAACACGCTGACCAGCGAAAAATCCGTCAATCTTTCGACCAACGGCACGCTGTTTACCTTGCCTGCGGGCGGAGTGCAGCTCGCCTTGGGCGGGTCGTATCGCAAGGAGTACAGCAACACGCAGGTCGATTCCATTCTCGTGCCGGATTCGGCCGGCAATTGCGATAGCGGATCGGGTTGTTCGTCACCGTTGCAAGGCGGCTATAACGTCAAGGAAGTGTATGGCGAGGTGCTGATTCCGCTGCTCAAGGATGTGCCGTTTGCCAGTGCGCTGAATTTGACGCTGGGCGATCGTTATTCCAAGTACAGCAACTTCGGTAGCACCAACAACTGGAAGGCGGCGATCGAATATCGTCCGATCGAAGACCTGCTGTTGCGCGGCACGGTATCGAAAGTATTTCGGGCACCCACTGTCAGCAATATTTTCGCCGGGTTCGCATCAAATGCGCCGCAGTTGATCGATCCGTGCGATGGCCTGGATGCCGCCGGGCTTGCCGCACATTCCGCTGTCTGCAAAGGCATCGGCGCCGCGCAGCTTAGCCCGGATGGCAAGTTCCATTATCCGATCGGCGGTAATGGTCAGTTCTCGGGAGTGACGTCCGGATCGCAGGTGGCCGGCGTGGATCTGAAACCCGAGTTCGGCAAGTCGTTCGATTTCGGCTTCGTCTACGATCCGCATTGGCTGCCCGGCCTTTCGGTCAGCACCGATCTGTGGCGCGTGTATCTGAACAACAACATCAATCGCATCAGCGCGGCGAACTCGGTCAATTTGTGTTATCTCGGTGGCACCAGTGTGACCTCGACCTGCAACTTCATCACGCGCGATCCGACCACCGGCCAGATCGCCTCGATCGCCGAACCTACCGGCAATCTCGGTCGTCTCGATGTCTCCGGTGTCGATCTTGCTGCAAGCTACCGTTTGCCGGAAACCGCATTCGGCAATTTCACGCTGAATTTCCAGACCACGTATCTGGCGCGTTATTCGGATGATCCGGCACCGGGCACCGGCGATCTGGTGCAGCAGTTTGCGGGACATTATTCGACCGGTGGTTCGGCAATCACGTTTGCCAACTTCTCGCGCTGGAAAGCACTGGCAAGCCTGACCTGGCGCATGGGCGCGTTCGATGCATCGATCACGTCCAAATATGTCGGCAAGTACAATGTCGGATATGCGAATCCTGCGTACAACATTTCGGCCGACAGATACGTACCTGCCGTCGAACTCAAGTACGGCGCGCCGGTTTACAACAACGTGCAGGTCGGCTACAACATCGAGCCGATCAATACGCGCATCGATCTGGGCATCGACAACGTCGGCAACAAGCAGCCGGCGCAGGTCTACAACAACAACTCGCTCAACGGCAACGTTGACGTGAACACGTTCGATACTGTCGGGCGGTTCTATTTCGCCCGCGTTTCGGTCAAGTTCTAACCGCGATATTGTTGCTGTGTAAAAGCCGCGCGGCGTTTGCTGCGCGGCTTTTTTTTGCGCGATATTTGCGCAACGAGAGTCGCAGATTTCCAATCGCCAGCGCGCAAGAGCGAATCTCCGCGGACATCATTTGCCTTGCATCGATGGAACCGCCCAACGCAAAAATTTCCTCGTGCAACAACTTCC
>JANXUW010000526.1 GCA_025351985.1 Pseudolysobacter sp. | reverse complement strand
CAACCTGAAAGCGGTTTATACCGAGCGTGAAGATCTGGCGCGTGCGGTGCGATGCAGTGATCGCCTGCTCAGCGTCGACCCGCAACAGCACGAGGAATATCGCGACCGTGGCTTGCTGTACCTGCGTCTTGAACACATCAGCGCAGCGCGCGAGGATCTGCGTCGTTATCTGAAATTGGAACCAACGGCAGCCGATGTCGAAGCCATAGGATTGCAGCTTGCAGAAATCAGCAGTGCTCCGGCTCGGCTAAATTGAGTGAACAGCGCCAACGGTGCAACTCAGGCAACCTGCATCATTTCAAAATCGGCCTTGGTCACACCGCAATCGGGGCAGGTCCAGGTTTCCGTCACATCGTCCCAGCGCGTGCCTGGTTCGATACCATCTGCGGGCCAACCTTCGGCTTCGTCGTAGATAAAACCGCAGACCACGCACATGAAGGTTCGAAAAGGCACGTCGGCATCGCGCGTGGAAGTTGTTTGAGTCATTACTTGAGTATCCGGAAGTATTCTGATGTTTCCATTTTCGCAGGTGTTGCGCATGCGCGAAAGGCGCAAAGGTAAAGTATCGTGTTGAATCCGGCCAATCGCGGCCTGTATGCCATTACCGATGGGCCTCGCGATGATCTGCTGGCGTGGGTCGAGACCGTGCTCGATGCCGGTGCGACGCTACTGCAATATCGCGACAAAAGTAATGCTGCCGATCGGCGTCGCGTCGAAGCCGCGGCATTGCAGAAACTCTGCATGCGATTCAAAATCCCGCTGATCATCAACGATGATGTCGCGCTCGCCGCCGAAGTCGGCGCGGCAGGCGTACATCTCGGCGAAGACGATATCGACATCGCCAGCGCCCGCGCGCAACTCGGCGCCACGGCAATCATCGGCGTCTCGTGTTACGACTCGCTGCAGCGCGCGCGCGAACTCGCGCAGCGCGGCGCAAGTTATCTCGCGTTTGGCAGTTTTTTCGATTCGCCCACCAAGCCCGCCGCACGCCGCGCCACGCCTGATTTGCTGATCGCCGCGCGCGAATTCAGCCTTCCGTTGGTAGCCATCGGTGGCATAACTGCGCAGAATGGCGCGAACCTGATTCAGGCGGGCGCCGATTATCTCGCCGTGATTTCCGGCATTTTCGGCGCAACCGATTCGGCAGCTGCTGTGCGTAAATATGTCCGACTTTTTGCCTCGGTCTGAATTATAAAATTCTCAACCATTCATCGCAGAATCGTCAGGCCCACCCCTGATCGTTTCCTTCGAATCCATTACAAGGTTTAACCATGAACGCCAATCACGAACTGTTCCAGCGCGCGTTGAAAAATATTCCTGGCGGCGTGAACTCGCCCGTGCGCGCGTTCAAATCGGTCGGCGGCGAACCGTTTTTCACGCAGCGCGCGCAAGGTGCATATCTATGGGATGTCGAGGGCAAACGTTACATCGACTATATCGGCTCATGGGGCCCGATGATCGCCGGCCACAATCCGCCAAGCGTACTCGAAGACGTGCTGAAAACCGCGCGCGACGGATTATCGTTCGGCACGCCGAATCCGCTCGAAGTGACAATGGCCGATACGCTTTGTCGGCTGGTGTCATCACTGCAAATGGTGCGCATGGTCAACTCCGGCACCGAAGCCACGATGGCCGCGATCCGACTTGCGCGCGGCTTCACGGGCCGCGAAAAAATCATCAAGTTCGAAGGTTGTTACCACGGCCACGGCGATGCTTTTCTGGTCAAGGCCGGCTCGGGCGCACTCACCCTCGGCGTGCCGAATTCGCCGGGCGTACCGAAGGAATTGGCCGACCTGACTTTGACGCTGCCTTACAACGATCTCGATGCGGCGAAAGATCTCTTCGCCAAGATCGGCGATCAAGTCGCCTGCGTCATCATCGAGCCGATCGCCGGCAACATGAATTGCATCCTGCCGCGCGATGGTTACCTGCAAGGTCTGCGGGAGCTGTGCACGCAACACGGCACGCTGCTGGTGTTCGACGAAGTGATGACGGGTTTTCGCGTTGCCCTCGGCGGCGCGCAACAGTTGTACGGCGTGACGCCGGACCTTTCCACGTTCGGCAAGATCATCGGCGGCGGCATGCCGGTCGGCGCTTACGGCGGACGCCGCGACATCATGGAGAAAATTGCACCGAGCGGCCCGGTTTATCAAGCCGGCACGCTGTCGGGAAATCCGGTGGCGATGGCTGCCGGACTGGCCACGCTCGCACTCGTCGAACAACCCGGATTTTACGACGAGCTGCATCGCAAGACGCGCCTGCTCACCGATGGTTTACTGGCTGTCGCCATCGACGCCGGTGTGCCGTTTTCGATCACCCGAACCTGCGGCATGTTCGGCTTGTTTTTTACCTCGGAACACGTCGAGACCTATCAACAAGCTACGGCCTGCGATGTGCCCGCGTTCAATCGTTTTTTCCACGGCATGCTGGAGCGTGGCGTGTATCTCGCACCATCGGCGTTCGAAGCGGGATTCATCTCGGCAGCGCACACTGAGGACGACATCGCCTGCACGCTCACAGCAGCAACTTCTGCTCTTAAAAATGTACGGCGCGGTAATCACGCGTTACGTTGATGTCTTCAAACTACACTGTGAAGACTGTCTTTGATCGCAGGCCAGAGATATGCAAGATCCTGTTCTAAAGCATTGACGGATCAGAAATTCCGGCAGATTTCAAAACGACGCTCGGTCGTGGGCTCGGCATTGCGCCCCATGCCAAACGGATTGACCCACAAAAAAAAGCCCGGGCCAAAGCCCGGGCTTTTCATGACGACAGGGTTTATGGCCCCTCGAAACCGTCGCGGAAGATAACGTCAGTCGACTGGAACTCTACTGCACCGATATCAGAACCATTGCCACCTGGCGCGTTAGCGATTGAAGGGTCGTCGAACGGACGGCTAATGCCACGCTGATCGGCATTGACACCGGCTCCGCCTTTGTCAATCACCGGGCTGCCCACATTTGGCAACTGCGTATCGGTCTGCCCGCCGTTGTTGGCCAAGGCTGCTAAGTTAGGGCTGACTCCGGTAATGTTGTTGGTCGTAGTGCCGGTGATGGTGGCACCAGCAAAACTCTGCAGCAGGTTGTAATCCTGTGACACAAAAGCGCCATCCAGATCCGGGCGAGTGGTGGCTGTACCCCCTGCAACAATGGTATTACTCAAATTCACAACACCGTTGAGAACGGAAAGGTTACCGCCCACGCCCCCGCCCGTAGCAGCGGTCGCTGTATTGTTGGTAAACGTGGTGTTGATGGATGTGAATGTCGCACCGCCACCGTTACGCAGAGCACCGCCTTTGCCGCCGCCTACTGTATTGCCCGTGACGGTACTGTTGGTGATAGTCATCGACGTGCCTTGATTTTCGATACCACCACCACGACTGCCATTGTTCGTCCCAGCGACACTGTTATTGGCGATCGTGCAGCGCAAAATTGTGACGACACCACCGGATTCGTTATCGATTCCTCCACCGAGACTTCCTGCGGTTGCAACGTTATTACTGATGGCCATATCTGTCAGCGACACAGTGCCACCGTTGATCTGAATACCCGCACCACTAGCGGCACTACCATTACTCACGGTCAAACCGGAGATGCTCACCGTGGCAGAACCAATGCTGAATACGCGACTCGTAGTACCGCCGCTGACCGTAATCACGCGTGCACCGGGGCCAAAAATAGTCACGCTCTTGTTGATAGCCAGTTGTCCCGTGGTCAACGTAATTGTCCCGGTCAAACCTGGCTGAAAGGCAACCCCGCCGCCACTGCCGACGTCGATAAGCGTTTGACGCAACGAGCCTGTTCCGGAATCGTTGAGATTGGTCACAATCAGCGGAGCGACGTTGGAGAGGTTAAAGCTTGCTGGCGCGGCGGATCCCGAAATACTCGCTGTCACTACATAGCTGCCCAGCGTAGCGTTCGCAGTAAACACCGGAGAACTAGCCACACCAATCCCATTGGTATTGACGACAGCGGTCAGGCTGGATCCAGGAAAAGTTCCACTCGCACCACTATTCGGAGCGGTGAAAGTAACGGGTACGCCGCTTACAGGGTGTCCATCGCTATCTGTCACCACCGCCACAAGCGGGCTCGGGAAAGCCGCATTCGCCAGCGCACTCTGTGGCGTACCACTAACGACTGCAAGCGAGTTGGTCTTGACCGCTACCGTGTAAGCACGCACCACATTACATGTGCCATTCGAGGCGATAATCGAAAAATTGAAAACTCCATTTACGGTCAAGGTGCCGGACAGAACACCTGCCGTCGACAACGAAGTACCGCCAGGAAGTGTACCGCTGGAGGAGAACGCATACGTGCCAGAACCGCCGCTTACAGCGAATGCCTGATTGTAACTATCACCGACTTGACCATTCGGGATAGAGGCCGGGGTCACGTCTGCCGCTGAGCACGCCCCTGCATTAACCGTGAAGATGCCAACACCCGTCGCACTTTGGCCATCTGGATTCGTAATCACGATATCGCGTGGGCCCGTTGCCGCGCTGTTGCCGACGGAAAGAGCCAACTGCACCGACTGAGCATTGCTGTAGGTAGCGCTCAATACTGAAACACCGCTACCACTAACGCTCGCCGAAATATGTTTGGGAAAGCCCGTACCGGGATCGTAGAATCCCGTGCCGGCAACTGAAGTTCCGCTAACCGTAACATTGACCACCGAGCCTTGCACAGCGAAAGATGGGCTGGCATTGGATGGTGTCGCAGGCGCCGGGGCCAAGAGTTGCGTAACCTTCACACCCCACCCACCGCCATTCGAATTGCTAGCGGTAAATTCTGAAACTCCCCACATGGTCATGTTGTCATCGGGGTCGATCGAAATCGCGGAATAGTCACCCCAGCGTCGGGCACGAGTTGTTCCCACATCAAATGTAGGCGTGTAAGGAAGCGTGGCAGCTGTCACGTTCACCGGCGTGTTGGTGAAGCCTGCAGGATCGGACGACAAGCGACCAGTCATTGCTCCGTTGGCATAACTCGTCACACCTACGGAAGTGAAAGAAAGCGCAGCATGTCCTTGTCCGCTGACCGCCATTGAACCATAGGTATAAAACAACGGATTG
>JANXUW010000525.1 GCA_025351985.1 Pseudolysobacter sp. | reverse complement strand
CATGTTAGTTCTCGACCCCACCGCGTTTCGTTTTGTTGATCGTGCGCCGGTCACCGATGATCAGACGATCCACGTCTGGTTTGGCGGTCATGCGAACAAAGTATATTCGTCGCCAGACGATCCGAACGCGACGGCGCGGATGTTGCTGGCGCCGGTGCTGATCCACTACCCGCAGCTGGCGGATGTTGCGCTCGATCGCACCGTGCATGGCAAACCCTTTTTCGATCCGGCACGCGGCATGGATTTCAATCTTTCGCACAGCGGCGATCACGCCTTGGTTGCACTCGCGCCGAATCAATCCATTGGTATCGATCTCGAACACAGCGGACGCCGTCGTTCGGTACTGGCGCTGGCGCAGCGTTTTTTTTGCGCGAGCGAATTCGCCGCTATTGCCGCGTTGCCCGAGGCGCAACAGCAACTCGCGTTTCTGCGCTTGTGGACCTGCAAGGAAGCCGTGCTCAAGGCATTGGGGCGTGGCATCGCGTTTGGTTTGGATCGGCTGGAATTCGCCCTCGATACGCATGGCGCGCCGACGCATCTGCATACCATCGCTGAGGACGGTGGCAATGTCGCTGATTGGCATGTGCTGGCGTTGCAACCGGCGCAGGGTTATCTCGGTGCACTCGCGTGGCACGGTCCCGATCGCCAGGTTCTGGGCTTTCGCAACAGCGCTCGTGGCGGCAATCCGGACCAAGCTTGCGACGCTGAACCGCTGCGCTGCGTCTGAGTAGCAAGACCGATCAGAGCGACGCAATGAGTTCAAACACCGGCTTCGCCCAGATTCTCGACTTGGACATTCTGGCGCGTGCCTTGCGCGGCGACATGGCGGCGTTTGCCGACATTTATCGATTGTATGGACGGGCTTGTTACAACCTGGCGTTGCGTTTGCTCGGCAACGCGGCAACGGCGGAGGATATCGTGCAGGAAGTGTTTCTCAAATTGATGAGCATGCTGCGCAGCTTTCGTGGCGAAGCACCTTTCGGCGCGTGGCTGAAGCGTCTGACGGTCAATGCGAGCATTGATTTTTTGCGCCGTGAACGTCGCCTCGATGGTGCCGACGCGGAAGTTATTCTGGCGCAGCAAGCCGCCATCGAGCCGGGCGCGGAACAGTCGATCGATGTCCAGGTTTTGCTGCGACAACTCAGCCCGCGTGCGCGCGCCGTGCTGGTTTTGCACGAACTGGAAGGTTATACCCACAAGGAAATGGCGAGCCTGTTCGGCCAGAGCGAAAGTTATTCCAAATCCCTGCTGGCACGCAGCCTGCTGCGCTTGAATGCGTTGGTGGCAACACCGGCACCGACTTTGAGTACCGATCATGTCTGATTCGTCTACCCGTCTCGTTACTTCAAGCCCGCAACTGCGCGAGTTGCTCAGCGGTGCGGAGGTTGATCCGCCCGCCGCTTTGTGGCCGCGCATCGTCGCCATGCATGCGGTTCAGCTGCAGCAACGCCGGCGCCGGCGCTGGGCTGCGAGCTTCGCCGTGGCGGCATGTCTTTTGATCGCGGTGATGGTGGTACCACGCGTAATCGAGCATACGCCGGACACTGCGCAACCGACCGACTGGAAGTCCTTGGCACAACAGCTTGAACTGCGCTTGCAGGACCTGGATAGAGCGCAGGTGGTTCACGCCGCGACGCTGTTGCCTGAGCAGGCCGATATGGAGGCGCTTGATCACAGCTTGCAGGCGGCCTACGACCACGCTGCCAGCGGAGCGGAAATCACGTCTTTGTGGCAACGCCGCTGTGCGCTGCTGAATACGCTGCTGGCTGTTCGCAGTCAGCAGCTGGTGGTGACCCGGATCTGATCGATCCGAATTGATGGAGATACGGTGATGAAGACAAATCGACTGTTATTGCGTACCGCGCTGATTTTGGCGATCTGCCAGAGCGGTGTAGCCTTCGCCATGGCGGATAACGCGGCGGCAAATACGCCGGCATTGGACGCGATTTCGGCGCAGGCGCCGGCGAGTACCGAACGTGCATTGCACGAAGAAATGCACCGCACTCTGCTGCGACTGGCCGAAGCTGGCACCTTGGGCAATACGCCAGAGCGACTCACGCTGGATGTGACTGAACCCGCGCAGCGCAGCAATAATCTCGGCTTGTTGGTCGATTCGAGCAAGGCCACGGCCGATGGCGTGCATGTGCTCGGCGTCACGCCGGGTGGCAGCGCGGAACGCATGGGCGTGCGCACCGGTGACTTGGTTACGGCGGTCAATGCGCATTCGCTGCAGAATCTGGGAGTCGATGCCGAACAACGACCACTGGCGCCCGGCGTGCTGAAGAATTCGGTGGACCAACTCAAGGATGGCGAGGCACTGCAGCTCGCGGTGCAACGCGATGGCAAATCGCTCGCTCTGAATGCGCCGGTGCATGCGTTGTATCTGCCGGCCATGCGCCTGCAGCTCGGCGCGGCAGCGTTGTTGACGGCGAGCGCTGGCAGCGCCACAGAGGCAAGCAGTGGTTGCGGACGCATCAGCGAATTCGATGTCGCCCCGCGCCAGGATAATCTGCACCGGGCCGTGATCATCAGCATCGATGGCAAACTTCCGGGGCCGCGCGGCCAGGAGACATTTCGGGTACCGGTCGGCCAGCATACGGTCGAGGTCGCCGAAGCGATCGAGAGTCGTTACATTTCGTTTAGCGATGTTGCGCGCACATCGAATCGCCACTATCAAAAGCTCAGCCTGGATGTCGCAGCCAATACGACTTACTTTATCGCGGCGCGCCTGATCCCGGACAAACGTACCGATCCCAAAGCATATTGGGAACCGGCCATGTGGAAACAAAATGCCGAGACTTGCAACTAGAACTGCTGCTTTCACAGAGTGATTCGCGCGCCGAGGATTAGCGGTCGACATCTATAGCGACGTTATAATCGCTGGATCGCATGGCCCGTTTTTGTGGGCCAGCGATTCATTCTTCCGCCGGATCGCGCATGACCTCGTTAAGTGTAAACATCAACAAGATTGCCGTGCTGCGAAATTCGCGCGGCGGCAGCGAACCGGATGTGGGCACAGCCGCTCGCGCTTGTATTGCGGCAGGCTGCGCCGGCATTACCGTGCATCCGCGTCCTGATCAGCGACACATCCGTGCCGACGATGTTTTGGCGTTGCCGCCATTGCTGGCTGGCAGCGAACTGAATATCGAAGGCAATCCGTTTGCGCCAGCGCAAGGCACGTATCCGGGCCTGCTGGCTTTGGCCCGCGCGGCCCGACCGGCGCAATGCACGCTCGTGCCGGATGGCGATGCACAGCTCACTTCGGATCACGGTTTTGATCTGCGTCGCGATGGCGCGCGTTTGCGTCCGCTTATTGCGGAACTGCGGAGTTACGGCTGTCGGGTCAGCTTGTTTATGGATGCGGGATCGCCGGATATCGTGCGTGTCGCCGATCTGGGTGCCGAACGCATAGAGATTTATACCGGGCCATATGCACAGGCGTTTGCGTTGGGTGATCATGCCGCGGCATTGGCGGCTTGCGTCGCGACGGCGGAGGAGGCGCAAAGGGCCGGATTGGGCGTCAACGCCGGCCACGATCTTAGCCAGAGCAACCTGCTCACGCTGAAACAAGCGATCCCGTTTCTCGATGAAGTGTCGATCGGCCATGCGCTGATCGGCGAGGCGTTGTATGCCGGCATGACGGCAACCGTGCAGGCTTATCTGCGAATTTTGCGCGACTGAAGCGCCGCCTTTATCTTGCTGATCTGGAGGCTTGCGGAAAACCAGCTCGGCTAATTTTCCTGGCGAGCGGCCAGCAACTGATGCTGACCGCAGGTTTCATATACGTCCGACGCTTACTCGGCAGCCTTGCCGGTAGTGACGAATCCAACATGCACCATGCCGGCATTTTTTGCGGTCGACATGATCGACCAGATGGTCGAATATTGCGTGGTTTTTTCCGCGCGGATCTCTAGTTCCGGCTGCGGCACCTGCTGGGCAAAAACCGCGATGCGCGCCTTGAACTGCGCATCGGTGACCGGGCCGTCATCGAGGAACAACTCGCCGTTCTTGTTGACGGCGAGATCGATCGGCGGAATTTTCACGCCCGACTCGATACCCGGATCAGCCTTCGGCAGATCGACGCGAATCTTGTGCGCGGCCAGCGGCGCCGTAATCATGAAGATGATCAGCAACACCAGCATCACGTCCACGAGCGGCGTGACGTTGATTTCCGCCATGACACCGCCGCTACCACCACTACTGAAAGCCATTGCTCAATTCCTCACTTCTCGAAGCCGATTTTCTTCACACCAACGCGCTTGGCTTCGCCCATTACCGAAGCGATCTTGTCGTACTCGGTAGTGTCCGCGGCCTTGATGCGCAGTTCCGGCTGATCACCTTCGGCTTTCACGCCGAGCACGGCCAGCTGCGCCTGCAGTTCCGGTAGGGTGATCGGATTGCCGTTCCATTCCATGCCACCGGTTTCGCGGATCATGAGACTGATCGGATCCGTTGGGGGTGGCGGGGTCACGTTAGGCGAAGGCTGCGGCAGATCGATACTGATCTTGTGCGTCATGACCGGCGCCGTGATCATGAAAATGATCAGCAGCACCAACATCACGTCGACCAAGGGCGTGACGTTCATGTCGGCCATTGGGCCGCTGCCACCGCCAGAACTGAATGCCATGACTTATTTCCTCGTCGGAACAACCACTGCAGCGGCGTCTACGCGTGAACCGGTAGCGTAGAAATCGTGCAGGTCATGCGCGAACTCGTCGAACTGCGATAGCGTGACGCGATTCGCACGAACAAAGAAGTTGTAGCCGAGCACGGCAGGAATCGCGACGCCCAGACCGACGGCGGTCATGATCAATGCTTCACCAACCGGACCTGCGACCGCATCGATCGATGCCTGGCCGGAAGCGCTGATTTTCAGCAACGCGTGGTAAATGCCCCAAACGGTGCCGAGCAGACCAACGAACGGTGCGGTCGAGCCGACAGTGGCAAGTACCGACAGACCGCCTTCGAGGCGAGCACTTTCACGAGCGACTGCCTGACGCAATGCACGATCGATGAACTCGCTGCGATTCAGGGCCTCGACCAAACGGCTGCCTTCGTTGCGCTGGTGATGGGCAGCGGCAAGTGCACAGTCCAGAGCGATCTTCGAGAACGGCTCGGCCTTCGGCTGCTGTTCGAGGAAGTTCACCGCATCCTGGGTGGAACCGGTTTCCCAAAACGTACTGCGAACCTTGTCGGCACGAGCGCGGATCATGAGGTTGCGCAGGAAATTGGCGACGATGAAATAGATCGACAGTACCGACATGATCACCAATACCACGAAGACCACGAGTCCAAGCGGATCGAAGTTGTGGATCAGGTGGTCGAAACCCATCTGCGACAGGGCCTGGGCATCATTGCCACCCAAGGCGCCAGCTGCATGTGGAACGGTGCCGGGCTGAACGGCGGGATTCGAAGCTGCATCTTGTTGCATATACGTTACCTACTCTGAGAGGCTGAAATTGACTGGGATCAACGCGTAACTGGAACTTGGCTTGCCGCCTGTCGAACCAGGATTGAACATCCAGGTTTTCACTGCGGCGATGGCTGCCTGATCGAGCTCACGGTGACCACTCGATTTTTCTATTGTCACTTCTTGCGGACTACCGTCCGGTGCGACCAATACTTTGAGAAGGCATTTGCCTTCGATGTGCTGGCGTACCGCTGCGGG
>JANXUW010000496.1 GCA_025351985.1 Pseudolysobacter sp. | reverse complement strand
CTGCGGCCACGCCGATGGCGACGATGGGGCAAGTGCAACAGGTCAAGCAGGAGCTGCTCGGGCAACTCAACAAATTCAGCGCCGAAACCCAGAATGTATCGCACGCCGACGAAGACACGATCGATCTGGTCGGCATGCTGTTCGAGTTCATCGTGCAAGATCGCAATCTGCCATCGGAAATGCAGGCCCTGTTGTCGCGTCTGCAGATTCCGTATCTGAAAGTGGCATTGCTGGATCGGCATCTGTTCGCGCAGAAAACCCACCCGGCACGGCGCCTGCTCGATGCCATGGCGGAAGCCAGCGTGGGCTGGAGTCCGGACAGCGATACCGATCAGCGTCTGTTCGAGCAGGTCAAGCATACGGTCAATGAGTTGCTGCAGAATTTCGACGACGATGTAGGTATTTTCGAGCGCCTGCACCGCGATTTCGTCGGCTTCACGAATAGCCAGAAGCGCCGCATCGATCTGACCGAACAACGTGTCACCGAAGCCGCGCGTGGTCGCGAAAAACTCAGTCTTGCGCGCATCAGTGCGGCGCGCGAAATCCGCCTGCGCTTGGAAGATCCGGCATTGCCCGATCTGGTGCGGCATGTGCTCGCGCGTCCGTGGGGCAATTTCCTTACCCTGATTTTCGTACGTCACGGCGAAGCGTCTGCCGAATGGCAATCGGCGCTGCGTTTCATGGACGACCTGATCTGGAGCGTTTCGCCCAAGCCCGGTATCGATGATCGTCTGCGCCTGAAGATGTTGTTGCCGAGCCTGGAAAATACGCTGCGCAACGGGCTGACTACAGTCGCGTATCACGAGAGCGATATGCGCCGCGTGATCGAAGATTTGCGCAAGCTGCATGCGCGCGCGCTCATTGCCAAACCTGTGGTGGAGAGCCGATCGGTTCAGGCGATGGATCCGCACGAATTTTCGAGTCAACGCAGCGCAGCTGTCTCGTATGCGGATTCTGCTGGCGCGCAAAGTTCGGGCGAAGATTTTTCGGGAGATGCAGCCCCTGGAGAATTTCCGCTACCGCAGATGGACGCAACGCTTGTCGCCGCGATCAGCAGCGTCGAGACGCGCGCCGAAACGGCATCTGACAACGAATTCATGCAGCGCGTGCGCAGCATGAAAGTAGGCACGTGGCTGCAGTTTGAAGATGCCGAAACGGGCAATCAGGAGCGCGCGAAACTCTCGTGGATCAGCCCGATCAGCGGTCGTTATCTATTCGTCAATAACAAAGGCCTCAAAGTGGCCGACAAGACGGCTGATATTCTCGCTCGCGAACTCGAATCGGGCGATGCCACGCTGATGGACGATGTGCCGTTGTTCGATCGTGCACTGGGCGCCATCGCCGAGCGGCTCAAGGCAGTATCCACGCCCGTCTCCGCCTGAGTTTTGCTGAACCGGATCTCGAAAGCGCAACGTAGTATTGTGCTTCCTGAATTTTTCTTCGCTAATGTCGAGCTCGCTTGAGCGCGATAATTTTTGCTCGTGAAAGCATCGATGTCCGACAAACCCGAACTGCTTCTGCCTCCGATCGAATTGATCCAGCGCGATGTATTGCACGCGCTTGCCGAAGATATCGGCAGCGGCGATGCAACTGCCGAGCTGCTGCCAGCGGAGTTGATGGCGGATGCTTTTGTGATTACCCGCGAGCCCGCTGTACTCGCCGGCTCTGCCTGGTTCGAGGCATGTTTTACCGCACTGGATCCGGCCACCACGATCCAGTGGTTCGCTCACGACGGCATGCATGTGGAAAAAAATACACGGCTCTGCACGATCCGCGGCAAGGCGCGTGCGCTGGTCAGCGCGGAACGTTGTGCATTGAATTTTCTGCAGACCTTGTCCGGCACCGCAACCACCACGGCGCAATACGTAACGGCAGTCAGCGGCACGCGCGCGACTGTGCTGGATACACGCAAGACCTTGCCAGGCCTGCGTTTGGCGCAAAAATATGCGGTGCGCTGCGGTGGTGCGAGCAATCATCGCATCGGTTTGTACGACGCCATGCTGATCAAGGAAAATCATATCGCCGCAGCGGGTTCGCTCGGTGCAGCGGTGCATCAGGCCCGCACCGCACACCCGCTGCTGATGCTCGAAGTCGAGGTCGAGTCACTCGACGAACTGGATCAGGCGCTGCATGCGAATGTCGATCGCATCATGCTCGATGAATTCAGCGCCGACGATTTGCGTGAGGCAATAAAACGTGTCGCTGGTCGCGTGCCGATGGAAGTTTCCGGCGGCGTGGATCTGACCCGACTACGCGCAATTGCAGAAACCGGTGTCGACTTCATATCAATCGGCGCGCTGACCAAACATCTGCGCGCAATCGATCTGTCGATGCGTATCAAGTTTCAACACGCATAGTCAAAATCTTGGGTTCACATGAATCTGCGTTGTCGAACATCCAGCAATGAAACGCTGATCAAGCCCGTTGCCGAAAGCGCTAGATCACGCCGGCCTGACGCAGTACCAGAAATATTCCGATAGCTACCACTACCACGCCCGCAACGATCCAGATGAGGGAATTTGATTTGGCGGCAGTCGGTTTGACTGCGGCAACAGATGCGGTGGAAGAAGCCGCATGCGCATCCTGCAATTGAAAACGCACCGTATCTAGGCGCAGCTCGTCGCCGGCTTGCATCGGCACGCTACCCTGCACGGGTTTGTCGTTGATGTAGGTGCCGTTGGCCGAACCAAGATCTTCCACCAGCACACCGGCTGGCGTCAGCTGCAAGCGCGCGTGGTGACGTGAAATCGCATCGCTGGTGATGCAGATATCACAATCGGCCTGCCGCCCCATCGTCATGCTGCCGGACACCGGAAAGGTTTTGCCAAACGTCGGGCCGGAAACACCGCGCAGCATCAATTTTGGCAACGCCATGCGCACTCGCGTGTGGCCGGTATCATCGACGGAATCGCGTGGTGCAGCGTGCACGGGCGCGGCGTCCTGCCCCATCACGCGACACGCGATCTTGGAGAACTGCAGCAGGTCACCTTGTTTCAGCGCGCTCGCCTTGCTCAGCGGCTGACCGTTGATCAAAGTCACGGCGGTCGTATCGGCCGGCACAATCTGCACTTCAGCGGCGTGCATGTGGATTTCGCAGTGCCTTGCCGCAATGCCGACGCCGCTCAAGCGCAATTGACATGCGGCATCGCTGCCGACCAGAGTAACGCCTTGCCCGAGATTCAGCGAAGCATGTTCGCCGTTGGGAAATATCAGCTTCATTACCGTTCCCTCAAAAAAGCTGCAGTAGTCATCGGCAGCATACCGATCAATTGCGTTGGTGCACGTTGCGCACGACTGAACTCATGGGAATTCTGCCATAGCCGAGCCGTGTTCGCGAAATTCGCAGACCATGCCCCGCTTGTACGTGATCGACGCACGCCATCATGGCAAAATATTCGATGCTTCGCAGCAGCGATGTTTTCGCAGCCGCCTGCTCACAGGTGCAAAAGATTATAGTGCGAAATACGCGCGCTTGAGTTCGACATCCATCAACCCAAACCTTGGATCATGCTCGATTCCCTGATTCCATTACTCATCCTCGGTTTGGTCGCCGCATTCTGGCTCGATGCGCTGAAGGCGCATGAACGTGCGAGAGGGTTTTGCCAGCAATTATGCGAGCGCGGCAACGTGCAATTGCTCGACCAGACCGTAGCGCTGCATCGCATGGCGATCCGCCGTGGCGAAACCGGTTGGCTGGCGCTGCGGCGCAGTTACAACTTCGAGCTCAGCACGGATGGTGCAGACCGCCGTCAGGGGCGCCTGACCATGATTGGACAACGCTTGGATTCCTACAGCCTGCCGGTGGCGCACGCCGTACCCGATGCGTTGCACTGAGACAGACGCCAGCTATTTCACCACACGCAAGCTCGGGCCCTTTTTTGCGGGCGGTGGCTCGGTTGCCGGAATCGGTGGCGGCGCCGAACCATCCTCGGCAGGAAACATCATGCCTTGCCCGTTTTCCTGCGCATAGATTGCCAGCAGCGCGCCCATTGGCACTTCCACAACCTGACTCACGCCGCCGAAACGCGCGAGAAAACGCACATATTCGCGACCGAGATCAAGCTGGGTAACGGCACGGGCGGCGACATTCAGCACCACACGACCATCCTTGACCACACCACGGGGCACTTTCACCGCAGGAGCATTGGCGTCGACCAGCAAATACGGCGTGAGCCCATTGTCGCTGATCCAGTCATACATCGCGCGCAGCAAATACGAGCGGTTGGAACTCATTGCAGGTTCGGACATGGAAAACTCGGACTGATGGATTTTTTGCATGAGCCCGCGCTGTTTCTTGCGTCGCGCTCATGCCCGACGACAAGTTTACCGCAGGCGCCATCATCCGGTTCAACTGAAAAACGTCAAGATCCTCCGTATTGCAAGCGTCACGCCGGACGCAACGCCTTTTCTTCTGCAGTCAGGCTGCGTGTAAAACCGGGATTGCGAAAAATACGATCGCCGTATTCGTTGATCACCTGCGCCTCGCGCGGCAATACCACGCCGAGATCCGGCAGACGCCAGATCAACGGTGCCAGGGTGCAATCGGCCAGGCTCATTTCCGCACTCAAGAAGAATTTCGCTGCCTTGAACAACGGTACGCTGGCGATCAAAGCTTCGCGCAAACGCTTGCGCGCGGTATCGGCAGGGCGTCCGCCCGCCTTGATCTGTGGTACGTAGACCAGCCAGTCGCGCTCGATTCGCACAATCGCGAGGCGCAATCGCGCACGCGCCAAGGGATCCACAGCCATCAGTGGCGGATGCGGATATCGCTCATCCAGGTATTCGCAAATCACACCGGTGTCGTACAAAACAAGGTCGCGATCAACCAGGGTGGGCACGGAGTTATACGGATTTAGGTCGAGCAAATCTTCCGGCGGACTCGCCGAATTGACCGCGATCAGATCATAGATAAC